>VGKN01000067.1 GCA_016867055.1 Candidatus Omnitrophota bacterium | reverse complement strand
GGTCTGAGATACAGGTTAATATTGACAGAAGAAATCTTGAGAAGAGAGGTATTTTTATAGTTGATAGTACAGGAAGGATGAAAGTTTTCTTAGAAAAGGCATCTGCCGAACAAATTGCAGAAAGCGCCCTAAATAATCCTGCAAGAGATGGTTCAGGAAGGATTACAGAAAATGTCTTCTTCTTGGTAGAACGAGCAGATTTAAGTTATGCTCTTGTCGTAGATTTTAATACTACTCCTATACCTATTGATGATCCAGACTATTTTGAGAAATATAAAGCTGAATTTGATAGTTCTCTTACAGATGTAGAGGTGATACAAAGAGCGCACCAAAAGGCCCATAGGATAATAAGGGCAGATAGGTCTCTTGCCCGCAAACCAGTCAGCGTCTTTAGGACAATTTTCCAGGGCTCTTTGTCAAGAGAAGATACTTCTGCAAACAGGATCACACATCGCCACATCCAAAGTATATATGGAATATCTTATGGTGAGGGTTGTGTTGTAGGAGATATAGCAGATTTAGAGCGGCACTTTTTAATGTGGGATACTTATCTTAAAACCTATAACGGTCCGAAACGATATAATATCAGAATATCACCCGATGTAACTATTGTATATAGAGGAAATGAAGAAGAACTGCATTATTTATTACGTGATGTGGATATAAGAGGTAAAGGCACCTTAGAGATAGGAGAAGGGGTTTTAATACAAGGTGGTTCAATAGAGCTACAGGGAGACTTAGTAATACCAAATAGAACCAAGATAATAGACTCTAACTTAAAAGGCAAACTGAAATTCCACGGAGAAGCAGGGGTAGTAATGGGGGTGGACTTTGAACCAGGAAGGTTGTTAGAGATAGATAGTGAAAGTCCGGTAGAGACACTGGATGTCTATGGTGATGAAACGCTCGTCCGAATAGACTATCAGGATGGTAAGAAGTATCTGGTAAGGATGATAAATAGCATGCCTTATAAATTGGATAAAGAGAAGCTTAAAACAGGTGAAGAGATAATAAAAAATAGAATCTATCAATTAGTGGGAGGGTATGCCAAATGGGATACAATACGACGTAGGATGCAAATAGCTGAATCTGACTTTGAAAAAGTAATAGATATGCCTTTATCTTCTATCTGTGAGAATGAGTGGGAGTGGTTTGTACTAGCTATGCTCATTTTTAGCGAAGGGATTTCAAACGAAATTCTCTATGATGTTAGAGATGCCATAGTAGATATTTTAAATAATCCAAAAATTTCTTTAAAAGATGAAGCCATCGCAAATGTTATCTACTCTATTCCCTCTGTAAGACTTTCTAAAATAGATAGGATGGTTTTGTCCAGAGAAGCCTCCTTTATATTAACATCAATTGAAAATAGAAATATCTCTGGAGAAGAACTTATGGATTTAATCCGCGATGTTTACTTTAAATGCTTTACTGCTCAGATACGAGAGGCTCTTGAAACAGTTACATACGGTAAAGTAAAAGACCTTTCTTATGGAGAAGCATTGTTTAAAGTCTTAGCTGCTATGCATCCAAGGTTATTAGATGTTGAGGGTGTATCTACATGGGATAAAGTCAGAGACAAAGATTTTATGTTTCTTAGACACTATGGGGGGTTAAGAGATGCAAAACAAGCTAAATCAGAAATGGAAACCCTCAGAATGCAAGAGATGGTTTCAAGGGCAAGAAATGGGTCTTTAAAAAGTAATGCAATAATCCTTGGTCAAGACATAAGTAAAGCTTGGGAAGTTGTGGTCAGAAGAGGTCTTATAAGGAATCGCACAATCCATCCAGATACAGGAGAGGAGATTGAATGTGGTTTAGAAGTAAAACCCGATGGTAAAATTGGATTCTACGGCAGGATGGTCGCAACAGGAGCGTTGATTGATGAACCGGTTAGAGAGAGGTTAGTTGATAATACACTTGTCAGGCTCATTGGTTTCCGCAGGCTAAAACCAACACGTAGCAAAAGGATGGAGGATTTTCCGCCACATGATTATTCTAAATGTTCCTTCTGTTCGGGACTATTGAGCCTAGTAGCCCGCAAGCCCCTGGGTGTAGTTAATCTCAATAATAGAATATGGGAAATTCATTATAATATATCTCCAATAGAGCCCGAAGGACACTTTTTATTAATACCAACCCTACTGGCCCCATTTATTCATACAAACCGGCGTGCTCAGCATTTGAATAAAGAAGATTTGGATGATTTTATGACTCTATCCAGCGTTAGTGACAATATGGCATTCTGGTATAATTCACCGCGCGCAGGCGCTTCCCAGAACCATATTCATATACAAGCCTCTATTAAAAGAGAGCCTTGTAATATTGAAACAAAGCCAATAGAATGGGTTAGCGACGTAGAGGGAGTTCGCGTTGGCAGGGTATTAAGCTATGATGCCACCGCCGTAGTTTTGGAAGGTTCCCAAGAAGAGGTAAATCAAAAACTCTGGCCGCTTATTAATTTACTCCAAACAGAGAAGATACCATTTAATATTTATCTACCTTGCGCTGGAGGCAGGGTGTATCTTTTTATCCGCAACAAAGAGGCAGAGATTACCGAGGAATTTCCCGATATAAAAATAGGTATAGGCGAATTAGTCTATCCATTTATGCTTGAGACAAAGGAGGCATTTGATGAAATTACTGCCGAAAAAATTGCCTCTGCACGGCGTAAAACCACACTTCCCTGGGAGAAGGCGCAAGAATTTCTAATTCAGGCAGGTCTCATATCAGAAGAAGAACTTATTCCTGTAGGAGGGGCTATAGCCAAGCATAAGGGTCTGTCGCCATTGGAGATAGTAGATTTATTTGATACTGCCTCCAAAAAAGACTTGCCTGCGGAGGAATCTATATTTATAAAGCAAAGGGTAGTAGAAATTCTTAAACAATCGGGCATTCAGGATTTTAACGGCATACCCAAATCTAAGATTATTGATATGATTTTCAAGGTAGATATTGCCCTCGTAAGCTCTCCTGCAGGAAGATTTGTGATTGATGAAGATAACTATGCGGTTGCAAGGTCTATAAAAGATAGATCTAGGCTTGAAATATATGATGAATTTTATCAGTTCCTTGTAACTTCCTGCAAGGACTCAGGTGATTTCCATGCAGTCGCCGGCTTATTCATCCATGAGATTCTTGAGATGGAAGGGAAAACCTGTGCTATTGCAGAGGCGATGGAGCAGATTATCTGTGGAAGTAAATTAAATGAGATGATAGAGGCATTTTCAAGAGGCGTAACCACAAGACCCCTAGAAGAAGGCGAATGGGAGCAGTTAGGTCATCTTGTAAGAGAACGCCATCACGATATAAGGCCAAGCGAAGCACAGAGGGCTCTTGAGGAGGCAATAAGAGACACCCTGATATATCTGCTTGAAACTCCATCAGCTGAGGCTGTTTCTAAAATGGAGGAATTTACCGCAAAGGTAAAATCAACCGATGATGTATTCGGTTTGATTAAAGAGTTAGAAAGAACAGGCCAACTTTCTAAGGTATTTCCGTGGCTACCCCTTTTAAAGGAGGTAACACCCACTGCTGAAACCTGGAAAGGGATGTCCACATACGAGCATATTATACTCTTATGTGAGACAATCCAGCATATAGCAGATGCGGATTACGCCTGGTTCAGCCAGAGGGGCGAGGACGGTCATATTGATATTTCATATATAAGGAGGCTCAAGGTAATCTATGATGAACTCTCCAAAGACCCTGAAACCAAGGCGCTTCTCTGGCTGGTTATAATTTCTCACGATATAGGGAAAATGCTTGATTTGAGCTCTGCCCACGATATAAAGAGTAAACCTATTATCCCGCCTTTTATAAAACCGTTCGGGTTAAGGCAAGAGATGCAAGATTTAACGCAAGCGGCTGCGCTCCTTCATACCATAAAAGGTGATATCGCTATTACCGTCCAGACGCCTGAGTATGCGAGAAGACAGTTAGAAATGCTTGTGCCAGACCGAAAAAATACGGGCTTATTGGACAAAATACTTACTCTTCTTACAGTTGCAGACGTCAATTCTGTTGGTCCAGACGGTATGTTAAGAGATGACAAATTAGCTTCGTATCTTTCTCCGTTGGCTGAATATGATGTCACAGACTTTTGCTTTAAGAGACTTCAGGAGCTTGGCGGTAGAAATAGATTTTCCGAAATTTTAGCCTCTTATAAAAGGATTATCCCTAATGGCGAAAAACCCCAATTTATAGAGAATTTCGGAAGGACGCTCGGCAGTATCAGGGAATGGGGTTTTCATTTGTATCTAAATCCGGATAATACTATAAGGCTTTTCCGCCTTATGGCGCAACTTGCCGAACTTGCAAAAACAGGCAGGATTGACGGTATAAATGCAAATGACTTATATGAATTTAGATTTGAAGATAAAAATATCAAAAAATTACAACTCTTATCATCCTATTTTGATGTAAATAAAGACTTCTTTGATAACCTAACACTTGAGCAGCTTGCAAAACTCCATAGGGAAGGTAAAATAGAGATAGACGGCCTTGTCATCAGATTTGAAGGTAGCTCTATGACATTTAACCTTGATAACCTAACATTACACAAAGTAGTTCTACTTCGTTCTATTGGCGCAAGCCCATTTAAGGGAAGGTTAGCTTTTCTTAACTGGCCTGTGAGGATATTGTTATTTGAACAGATACTTATACACGAAGGTCTTCACTATCTCTTAGCAAAACGCTTCGGCAGAGAGACAACAGGATTAATAGTAAAGACAGAAGAGCTTGGCATAGGCATAAAATACCGCTCGCCTACCGATATAAGAGATGAACTAATCAAGATAACCCCTGCCATTATCAATATCCTTTTGGGCATAATCGCCTTAATCCTATTTCTAATCTCCCCCGATAAATCTACCTACTTACCTATTATTTCTCTCGCAATCTCCAGCCGTGCCCTTTACATGGGTCTTATAGAATTCACAAGAAATGGGGAGTTACGTAGAGGGGTAGATAATGAACCTACAAGTCAGATTCGGCCTTATCGCCAATATTCAGCAAGGTCTGTCCTTGAACCGTTAGATTTAAAAACAGATGACGTCTATTTAGATTTAGCTTGTGGACCAGGAACATATACAATTGTTGCTTCAATGAATGGAGCATGGGAAACGGTTTCTATAGACGTCTCTAGGAATAATTTATCTACGGTTGAAACACTGCTTAAAAACCTGTCTAATTTTACCGAAGAAGAAATCCAGCAATTACAAAATATACCTATGGTTGATATTCTATCGTTAATAAATGCCGTTAAAGCTCGGGGTAAAAAAGAAGGAGAAATTCCGGGGAATGCCATAATCCGTAAAGGCAGCGCAGCATATATTCCCCTGGAAAGTGATAGTGTAGACAAATTAAGTTTTACAGAGCCCTTAGAGCTGTTAGGAAATAGAAAAAAACAGGATGAAGCATTAAAAGAGATGTTGAGGGTAACAAACGCAGGTGGTTTAATCCACATCGCTCAGGAGACTATGAAATTGGATGAACTCCGCGTTAGATTTAGCCTTATCGCCGATAAGATGAAAATAAAACTTGAGTTTAAGGAGACACAGCTTAATGCATCAACCAGCGGGCTATTGATAAGGGTTGTTGAAAAATCCTCTTTGCTTACACAGGCAAAAAAATCGCTAAAGGGATTAACCCAGTCTTTATATTCTATGGGTTCAAGATTAACGGCGCACTCTACTAAGTTGTTCTATACTATTATGCCAGCTGAAAGAGATGTAGCTAACTCTTCCAACCCATTCAGATTAGCTTTAATTTTTTTATCCACGCTTTCTAAAAACATATTAAAATATTTCAAAACCCCAGCTACCATGCCGACCGCTACCACCACATTGAGAAACGCATGGAGATTTATCATAAACAAAAAAACGCCTATCCTGTTATTTTCATTGGCTGTATTCTCTGTAATTTATTTCATAAATGAGATTAATCCTAGCAGTATTGGGCTTGATCTTCTAGCATACTGGATTGCACCACATGCCATACTAAATGATATTCCTCTCGATGATAATCTTAATATATTAAGACTTGGAGTGAAATTGCTGCATTTGAATGTACCGATTGACACTTCTTTTCATGAGCTAACATGGAATCTTATTGTGAAAGAGGGTGGTCATTGGGCAAATATGTTGGTTGGTCTTTTTGGAAGGGAAACATTATCTCCAATTGTTGCAATGCCAATTAACCACTTTATCTTTATGCCATTTACGTTGCTTGGTTTTTCTGAGATGGTTGTTGTTTGGGGATTGATTAATGTAATTCTTACATTTAGTTCAACAATGTTGCTTGTTTTTAAGTTATCTCAAAATGTTTCTTTGAAGAGAAAAATATTCTATTCAATATGTCTGTCTTCTATTGCTATGTTTCTCTTCGGACCAAGTGTAAATAATTTTAAATTAGGTCAGATTAATGTCCCAATATTGACGCTTACAACAATGGGAGTCTTATTATACAATAGCAAAAACAGTATTCCAAAATCTGTACTTGCAAGCTTATTTCTATCTTTGGCGACCGCAATGAAACTCTACCCAGGCGTTGTTTTAGGATTTCTTGTTTTAAGAACTTTTATATTCATATTTTCTTCCGTAATTGATTCTTATAAAGATAGAAAAATTAATATAAAAGGTCTAGCGAAAGAACAAAGATACAATTTAATCTTTCTTATTGTTTCAGGTATTTCATTAGCAATATTTATGTTTGGTCCTTTTATCGCTTTAGGAATCGATATATCGCACTGGATGGAATTATCTTCCGGAATGTTAAACCAGTTCAATTTTGAAAGACTTGCTTTTGGGTTGGCGCCTCAAGCTTTCTTACCTTTTGTTGGTAACTTGTTTGCAGGTTTAGGAATGAAATTACCTCTAATTGTTGAAAATATTCTTCAAAAAGTGATTATTATATTTGTGGGATTGTTTACTATGAAGTTAGCGTATCGTGAGAGCATTAATAAATCATCGATATCGTATACTGCAGTAGGAACAATTGTCGCTTTGGGCCTGTTAATGATGCCGCATCTATGGAACCACTATGCAGTAATACTTATTATTCCTGCAATTATAATAATTTTTAATGTTAATAAGATCAAAAGTAAACCTATAAAGATTTTGGCTTATAGCTTATTTGTCTTATCAATGGTATTTTTTAGTGATTATAATATTCTATATAACTTTTTGGGAGGGCTTGATGGGCCAACCAGATTTTATTTAGGCCAATATTTATTGAATACCACCGTTATTCCAACGTTACTAATGTTCCTGTCTGTCTATATTGTTCACAGATTTTCGGAGCCAGCCCCAGACGCTACGCCCCAAGATATAGCGCCAACTCAACCCATTGAGGTTAGCGAAGCCCCAACTGCTGAGCCAACCCCTACTCCCACCCCAGCAGGTGCTATGCCGCTTCTTAAGACAATGTTTATAAACAGAGGTATTTCTGAAACAACCTATAACCTTAAGATTGCGCCATGGCTTGAGAATATTATCTCATTTATAGGCGGTGCAGTATTTGGAATAGCTTTATATATCATTACAGGCGATTTAACCTTATCTCTTAATGCCAGCTATCTACTCACCTGGCTATTGT
>VGKN01000066.1 GCA_016867055.1 Candidatus Omnitrophota bacterium | reverse complement strand
TGTCCTTAGGTGGGATGGCGATAGGCGTGGGAATGCTTATTGATAACGCCATAGTTGTTGTGGAGAGTATTTACAGATATAGAAGACAGGGGCTCCAAGCCAAGGAGGCGGCAGTTATAGGAAGTAACGAGGTAATTGCGCCTATGATAGCCTCAACCCTTACAACCATATGCGTGTTTTTCCCGATGGTGTTTGTAGTGGGTATTGCAGGGCAGTTGTTTAAAGAGCTTGCGTGGGTTGTTATTGTAACACAGGTGGTCTCACTAATAATTGCCTTTATGCTTATACCCTGTCTTGTATCTCAGTCAAAGGATAAATCCTATATCAAAAAAGCCACCAAAACTGAAGTGCAAGAGGATGAAGAGGGGTTGCTTGAATCAGCACCAAGGAATAAATTCCTTGAATTTCTTGGAAAGCCCATAGACCTTATTGAAATTATATATGCTAAGGTTATAGAGGGTTTTCTGAAACACAGATTTTTGTATCTTTTGATGGTCTTCTTAATGTTTTTATTTTCTATGAGGCAGTTTTTAGGATTGGATAGAGAATTTATGCCTAAGATAGACCAAGGGCAATTTGTTATGAAAATAGATATGTCGCCAGGGACAAGAATTTCAGTAACAGACTCAGTTATTAAAAAGATTGAGAATCTCCTTTTAACTGACCCCGTTGTTAGTGAGATTACCTTAAATATTGGCTCAAGCAGAGAACGCGCAAGGGGCGAGATGCTCGAGACGCTCGGCTCCCATCAGGCGCAGATTATGGTAAACCTTAAAAAGGAAAGACAGGTATCAACAGCTGATTTTATGCAGGGCTTGAAGGATAAGCTATCCAAGATGGAACTTTTACAAGCCGAGATCCAGTTTATAGCACAGGAAAGCGCTCTAAAAACAGCCTTTGAATCAAGCGCCCCAGTTATTATTGATATAAAGGGGCCTAATATTAACACCTTAAGGACCTTGACCGAGGCTATACAATTACATCTTGGCAAGGTAAATGGTCTTTACGGCATAAAAAATAATCTAGCTAGCCCTTCTCCTGAGACAAAGATATGGGTATTAAAAGATAGTGCATCCACCTATGGGTTATCTGTAAAAGACATTGCAGCAACCGCGCAGGTTGCCCTTAAGGGCTATATTGCAACCAGATTTAAAGAGGCTGGGAAAGAGATAGATATAAGAGTAAGACTAAGGCAAGAGGATAGGAAGGATATCTCAAAGGTAGGGGCTATATTATTAAGTTCTCCCTTGGGAATGCAGGTTCCCTTAAAAGAGGTTACATATATAGGTATTGGAAAGGGTCCCTCTGAGATAAGAAGGATTGACCAGCAGAGGACTGTTTTGATATCCGCAAATATATATAAACGTCCTTTAAATGAGGTGCAGGAGGAAATAAACCAACTTTTAGGAACTATTAGAATCCCAAAGGGCTACACTGTTAAGCTGACAGGTGAGACTGAGAGGATGAAGGAGTCGTTTCAAAGTCTTATTTTTGCATTAACATTAGCGGTTATACTGGTCTATATGATTATGGCAGCCCAATTTGAGTCGCTATGGCAGCCATTTCTAATTATGTTTACTATACCACTATCGCTTATTGGTATAGTATGGACCTTATATATAACCCATACCACCTTAAGTGTTGTAGTATTGCTCGGTATAATTATGCAGGGTGGTATTGTTGTAAATAATGGTATTATTCTCATTGACTATACTAACATTCTGCGTAGCCGTAGTGTTGGGTTATATGATGCTGCTGTTAGAGCGGGAAAGGTGCGCTTAAGACCCATTCTTATGACCGCCTTTACCTCTGTATTGGGATTACTTCCGCTTGCATTGGGTTTCTCGGAAGGCTCAGAACTTGATGCGCCTTTGGCAAAGACCACTATGGGTGGGCTTCTCTCTGCAACATTTCTTACTTTAGTTGTAATACCCTCTCTTTATCTTTCTTCAACAAAAATAGCGGAGGCTGTTTTTAGAAGGAAAAAGCAAATTCCTTTAGAGGCAGCTGTTGCATTGGAGGAAAAGAGAGTTGAAGAAAAAGCACCCATCATATCTACAGAGACATCCAGACCTCAGACAATGTTAAAAGAAGTTGGAGCTATGTTAGAAAAACCCGTAGAGCCTCCACTCATTAAAGAAGCTAAAATTGAAGAAGTAGAAATAAAAAAGGAAACCTCGCCTGTTGAAGAAGAACCAAAAACAATTTCTGAAGAACCAAGGATAATTGAAGAAGAGAAACCCATTGAGGAACTTCCACCTGAATTAGAGAAAGAAAAGTTAACCCCTGAGATTATTGAAGAAGAGAAACCCGCTGAGAAACTTCCACCTGAATTAGAGAGGGAAAAAGTACCCTCTCTGCCTGTTGAAGAAGAACCAAAAGCAATTCCTGAAGCGCCAAAGATAATTGAGGAAAAGATAGAACCTGTAAAAGAGATTTTACCTGAGATAGAGCAGAAAACAGAAACACCTGCTGCTGAAGAACCAAAGATAATTGAAGAAGAGAAACCCGCTGAAGAACTTCCACCTGAATTAGAGAGGGAAAAAGTCCCATCTCCAACTATTGAAGAAGAACCAAAGGTAGTCCCTGAAGAGCCAAGGATAACTGAAGAAGAAAAGCCAAGCGAGGTAATCCTACCTGAATTAGAACCCCAAAAAGAAGAACTGCTACCAGCGCCTCCCGAGCAGAAAAAACTTCCTGAATTAGAACCGCAGATACCCCAGGCATTACCTAAAGAAGAGAAAATTACCGAGGAGGAAAAGCCAAAGGAGGAAATTCTAGCAAGAGAAAAGTATATTCCACCTTTAAATAAGAGGCAGCGTAAAGCAATAGAATATTTAAGACAATATAGCGCTATTTCAAGAAAGGACTACGCAAAAATTTTTAAAACCTCGGTACCTACAGCAGCAAGAGACCTAAAGGATTTGGTTGAGCGTGGTCTTATCATAGGTCGCGGACCATTAGCGGTGGGAAGGTATTATGAATTAGTTGCACTGTAGACAGCAGACAGGCGCAACTAATTAGGTTGAGGCTGAGGTTGAGAAATAAAAAATTTCTTAGCCTTAACCTAAACCTTAACCTTTTATAATTATGGGTTTACCAAGCGTATCTGTTAAAAGGCCTGTTACAATTTTGATGGTTTTTTTATCTATGGTGCTCATCGGTTATATCTCCTTGACCAAACTTCCTATTGAACTTATGCCAAATATCAGTTTTGGCGAGATTACGGTGTGGATAGATATTCGCGGAGGGATGCCTCCCGTTGACGTGGAAACACTTGTTACAAAACCGGTAGAGGAGGCGGTTGGCACTGTTGGTGCATTAAAAAGTATGACATCTGTATCTGAAGAGGGGCGTTCTATTGTTGCTTTAAGTTTTGAACCGGGAACCGATATGGATTTTGCTTCTCTTGAGACAAGGGAGAAATTTGCCAAGGTGAAGAATAAACTGCCAAAGGAGATAGAAAAACCCATAATAGCAAAATTTAATCAATCAGATGTGCCTGTTATGATACTTGCGGTTACAGGGCTTGGGTATACTCCTGAGATGATAAGGCGTGTAGTAGACGAGCGTATAAAGGAACGCATAGAGCGTGTAAGCGGAGTGGCTAATGTGGAAGTGGTGGGCGGAAGAGAAAGAAAAATCCTGGTTGAGTTTGATAAGGTACGTCTTGCCTCATACGGTATACCTATGGAAAGGATTATAGGTGTTTTAGGAGCCAGTAACTTTGACCTTTTGGTTGGCGAGGTGGAGAAACAAAAAGACAAGTATCTTATAAGGACCTTAGGTCAGTTTAGAGATGTTAATGAAATAGGCGATATAGGAATATTTACCACAGCGCAGGGCTCTATTGTGAGATTGAAAGATGTAGCAACTGTAAGAGACTCTTATCTTGAACCTACAGGTTTTGCGCGCGTTAATGTAAACTCCGCCGTCTCGATATATATACAAAAAGAAAGCCTTGCCAATACCATAAAGGTAACAAAGGCGGTTGAAGAAGAGATAAAGAAAATAAAACCGCTACTTGATAAAAATATAAGGGTAGTAACCACCTTAAATCAGGCTGAGGCCATAATAAAGGAAATAAACAGGGTGATGGATTCTTTGAAGATAGGAGGTTTTTTAGCTATAGCGATATTGTTTCTATTTTTGCTTAATTGGCGTCCAACAGTAATAATAGCTGTTTCAATCCCCATAGCTATTCTTATAACCTTTGGTATTATGTATTTTCAGGAAATAACCTTAAATGTTATGACCTTAACCGGGCTTACCTTAGGCGTGGGTATGTTGGTAGACAATAGCATTGTGGTAATTGAAAATATTTATGCCAAGATAGAAAAAGGGTTAGATGTTATGAAGGCATCAATAGTTGGAAGCGAAGAGATGCTTCTTGCAATAGTGGCATCCACTGTTACCACTGTAGTTGTTTTTTTACCCATCATATTTGTTACTAAGGAGATAAGGCTTCTTTATAGCGGGTTGTGTTTAACCATCACGTATTCCTTACTCTCTTCTTTGGTTGTTGCCATTACCTTGGTTCCAACAATGGCATCTAAGATAATTCGTCCAAAGGTTAAAAAAAGAAGTTACTCCTTTTCGGGATTTAAATTAATGTATAAAAAGTCCTTGGTCTTTTCTATTAGGTATAGATATATCCTTGTAATTTTAGCCACCTTGATTTTCATCCTTTCGGTTTTAATACTTACTAAGATTCCGGTTGAATTTATAGAGCAATCAGAACCAGGAACCTTCACCATATTTATAGAACTTCCAACCGGCGCAAGATTAGAAGCCTCTGATTCGGCAGTATCGCAGGTAGAAAGTATACTTAAGGATGTAAAAGAAGTTGTGACAATCTCTTCAAGGATTGAACCCTGGGAGAGCAAGATATATGTGAAACTTCTCCCTTCAAACCAAAGGGATAAATCTACCAAGGAGGTGATAGATAGCCTTAGACCCCTTGTTGCCAAAATTCCAAATACATTTATATATTTTGAGGAGGCTCAGGAAGCGCTTATCAGGGAGATAGTAGTGGATTTGTATGGATACGATTACGATATTTTAAGGGACCTGGCTAACTCAGTAGCCTCAAGGCTTGAGGCAATTAAAGGTCTTACCGATGTAAAGATAAGGGCAAGAGAGGGAAGGCCTGAGTGGAGGGTAGTGGTGGATAGGAAAAAAGCGGCAATATTCGGCTTAACTATTGACGATATAGCCTCAAGTATACATGGTCAGATGAGGGGCTTACGCGCCACTGTATATCATACCGAAGCAAAAGAGGTAGAGGTGATAACCCGTCTTAACGAATCAGATAGAAAGACCATAGATAATCTGCATAAACTTATATTGACTGGACCCGATGGCACCCAGATAAGCCTTGACCAGATTGCTACGTTTGAATTAAATCTGGGCCCAAGCAAAATCTACAGACGCAATAAAAGCCGAATGATCCAAGTAAGTGCCAACATAGGAAGGCTTTCATACGGCAAGGCCATAGAATTTTCGCAGTCAGGTTTAAAAGACCTTAAATTTCCAAAGGATTATTACTGGAGATTCGGTGGCGCCTATACACAGATGACAGAAAACCAGAAGGAGTTAACATTTGCATTGGTTATAAGTCTTTTGTTGATTTATTTGGTGCTGGCAAGTCTTTTTGAATCCTATAGTCAACCTTTTATAATCCTTGTTACGGTTCCCCTTGCTGTTATTGGGGTGGTACTTTCTCTAAGACTAACTCATCTATCTGTCAGTATGGGTGTTTTAATGGGAGGAATTATGCTTTTAGGTATCGTAGTAAATAATGCCATAATTCTGATAGACCATGTAAATAGTTTGATTAAAAGTGGACTTGGCAAGACCAGAGCGGTTATAATCGCTGGACAGGATAGATTACGACCTATACTTATGACTACACTTACAACTGTCTTTGGTATGCTTCCGATGGTGTTGGACCGTTCTGAGGAGGCAGGGCTATGGGCACCCTTTGCTACAACTGTTACAAGTGGCCTTATCTCCTCCACCATACTTACACTCTTTTTTGTGCCGAGTGTTTTTAGCATATTTGAGGATGTAAAAAGACTTTTAGTAAGAAAAACACAACAAAGGGAGGTTGTTTATGAGAGAAAAGCCGCGGGTAGCATTGTATAAAACCAGGTACGGATATTTTACAGAGGATGGAAGGGAATTTGTGATAACAAGGCATGACACACCAAGCCCCTGGATAAACGTAATCTCAAATGGAGAATATGGTTTGACGTTTGCCTCCACAGGAACAGGCTATTCCTGGCTTACCCATGCAAGGATAAATAGACTCACCCGCTGTGAACAGGACCTTATAAAGGACGAATGGGGAAAATTTATTTATATAAGGGATAATAAAACAGCAAGTGCTTGGTCATTGTGTTATAAGCCTACCTGTTATTGGCCTGATTTTTATGAAGTAAGGCATGGCATAGGATATTCCCGTGTTAAGTCTAAATACAAAGAGATAGAAAGTACTCTTCTTATTTTTATTCCCCCGACTGAGGATGCGGAGATATGGCAGGTTAAGATAAAAAATCTCAGCCCTTATAAAAGAAGTATAGGGGTTTTTTCTTATATTGAGTGGTGCCTGGGAGAATATCCTGACTGGCACAGGGAGTTTCACAGGACATTCTTAGAAACTTTCTATAATAAAAATCTCCAGGCAATATTTGCCACAAAAAGACTCTGGCAGATCCCGGGCAAAAATGATGACTATATGAACAAGGAGTGGGATTATCTTGCGTTTCATAGTTTAAGCGAGGAACCGACATCATATACGAGCGACAAGGAATCTTTTATAGGTATGTATAGGACATTTCTGAATCCCAAGGCTATAGAAAATGGAATGTGTAATCCGAGAGAGGGAAAATGGCTTGATGCCATTGGAAGTTTACACATAAATCTGGAACTTGAGGTAAATGAAGAGAAAACCATAGCATTCGTCCTCGGAGTTTCTAAGACAAAATCAAAGGCACAGGAGATTATAAGGAAATATAAAGGACAAAGGGAGGTTGAGAAGGCATTTGAGGACTTAAAGGTTTTCTGGGAAGATATGCTGGATAAAAATTCGGTTTCAACCCCCGATAAACACCTTGACATATTAGTAAATACCTGGCTTAAATATCAGGCAATATCCTGCAGGCTTTGGGCAAGAACTGCCTATTATCAGATAGGAGGAGCGTATGGTTTTCGTGACCAGCTTCAGGATAGCCAAATTTTTCTTCCCCTTAAGAGCGAACTTACAAAGAATCAGATTTTATTACATGCTCGCCATCAGTTTAGAGATGGCATAGTTTGGCACTGGTGGGATCCCATAATAGAAAGGGGTGTTAAAAGTGCTCATACAGATGACCTGCTCTGGCTTCCCTTTATTATAATGGATTATATAGAAGAAACGAATGACTTGAATATGCTCAATGAGAATATTCCTTTTTTAGATACAGGCGAAGAAAGCCTTTTTGAGCATGCAAAAAAAGCAATAGACCTTGTCTTATCCCGCTTTAGTAAAAGAGGACTTCCCCTAATAGGTGAGGGAGACTGGAATGATGGCTTAAGCAATGTAGGTCCCAAGTGGAAGGGTGAGAGTGTATGGTTGGGACACTTCCTATATTATATACT
>VGKN01000065.1 GCA_016867055.1 Candidatus Omnitrophota bacterium | reverse complement strand
CTCCAACAACCGCCTCAATACGCCTCATATTTGTTCCAATAGCACCTTCGGAAATTATCTTAAACAATCCTATCTCTCCTGTAGAATTTACATGCGTTCCTCCGCACAACTCCTTGCTCACAGACCCTATAGAAACAACCCTTACAAACCTATCATATTTTTCGCCAAATAAGGCAATAGCACCTTTTGACCTCGCTTCCTCCAGCTCCATAATATCAGCTGATAGTTTTATAGAACTTCGTATATAACTATTCACCACATCCTCAATACGATTAATCTCACCTAAAGAGAGGTCTTTAAAATGTGAGAAATCGAACCTGAAAAACTCATCCGTTACCAAAGAACCTGATTGTTCAACGTGAGGACCCAAAACCTCTCTTAATGCTGCCTGTAAAAGGTGTGTTGCGCTATGGTGTTTTGCAATATTTTGCCTTCTATTAACGTCTATTTTTAAATATATAGCATCTTCTCTCTTGAGAGAGCAACCACTTACTTGCGTAAGATGGAGTGTGATGTTATCTATAATCTTTGTATCTATAATTTTACACCTCACACTATCCTTTTCCAATATTCCTGTATCGCCTATCTGTCCGCCCTGTTCTCCATAAAAGGGGGTTTTGTCAGTAATGACATAACCAGTTTGCCCGTTTGAAATCTCATCCGTCAATTTTTCATTTACAATAATTGCCTTTATCCTAGCGGTATTCTCATACTTATCATATCCTAAAAATTCAGTTTTTGTATTTAATGACCTTATAACGCTCGTAAGCGTTTCCGCAAATATATTTGCGGAAATAGCAGAGGATTTTCTTGAAGCATCCTTATGTCTCGCAAGCAAATCTTGAAAACCTTTTTTATCCAAATCCATCTCGTTATTTTTAGAAATCTCTTCAATAGTATCAAGCGGAAGACCATAAGTATCATAAAATTTAAAGACGAGTTCTTTCGGAAGGTCCTTAATCCCTTTTTGCTTTAAAATACCTATCTCTTCAACGAATATAGAACTCGCATATCTTATGGTCTCTTCATATTTTTTTTCCTCAGACAAAATAACATCTGATATATTTTCTCTTCGTGCCTCAAGTTCAGGATATGGCACCTTCATAACCCTTGCAACAATCGGCACTATCTTATATAGAAATGGTCCCACAATTCCAATTTTATAGGAAAAATTGATAGAACGTCTTATCAGCATACGGACAACATAACCCCTTCCCTCATTTGAGGGCATCACGCCATCAAATATGGCAAATATCGCCGCTCTTATATGATCACCTACGGCTTTTGTGGCTATATCATTTTTTGTGATTGCATTTTTTTCTACGAAACTGACTATATCCTTAAATAAATCTGTCTCAAAATTTGTCCTTGCACCTTGCATAATCCTTGCAAGTCTTTCAAGACCCATACCTGTATCTATATTTTTATTAGGCAGGGGTTCTAAAATTCCTCCGTCTTTTCTATTAAACTGCGTAAACACCAAATTCCATATTTCTACAAACCTTCCACAGTCACAAGCAGGAGAACAATTAGGTCTTCCGCATCCAAGGGATTCGCCCTGGTCAAAGAATATTTCTGAGCATGGACCGCAGGGGCCGTTCGGACCCTCATCTTGTGCATTTGACGGCCAAAAGTTCTGTTTCTGCCCGAATCGCATTATCTTATCCTTGGGTATCTTTATTACATTTGCCCAGATATCATAAGACTCGTCATCTTTCTCATATACAGAGCACCAGAGTTTCTCTTTGCTTATTTTAAGATTATCTTTTAAAAACTCCCATGCCCATATAATAGTCTCTTTCTTGAAATAGTTACCAAATGAAAAATTTCCGAGCATCTCAAAGAAGCTATGATGCCCTGCGGTTTTCCCAACGTTGTCCAAATCAGCGGTTCTTAAACACCTCTGACAGGAGGCGGCACGTTTTAAAGTCTTAACCTTGCCTAAGAAATTATCTTTAAACTGGTTCATTCCAGCACTTGTAAAAAGGACGGTGGGGTCATCCTTAGGTACAAGGGAACTGCTTGGTATTATTATGTGTTCCTTAGACCTAAAAAAATCTAAAAATTTCTGTCGTAATGTATTGGAATCCATTAAACTGCTGTTAGTTTTACACTTTTCGCTTTACACTTTACACTTTTATAAATCACATTTCTATATCAAATTTCTCCCTCAAAACCCTTTCTATTACTTCGTCGCTAAAACCTCGTCTTTTGAGATATGGATATGCTTTCTTTAAAACCTTAACCTGATCTAAATCTCCCAAAACCTCAAGGCGTTTTGCCAAAAGTCTTTTTGCCATTCGGTATTCATCAAGAACCTCTTTAAGATCTAAAAGGGCTTCTTCAATTGTTTTTCCATCAATTCCTTTTGATATAAGCTGTTCCTTGATTACCTTTATTGATACTGGGTTTTTTTCCAAACTTGAATTTATCCAGTTCTTGGTAAACTTTAAATCATCTAAGTAACCTATCTCCTTTAATCTTATGATTGACTTTTCTATTGCTTCTTTTGAAAATCCTTTTTCCCTTAATCTATCGGAAATCTCTTTTATGCTTCTTGGGCAGAAAGTTAAAAGGCGAAGTGCGGCATCTTTGGCAGATTCAATCTCATTTTGGTAAGTCATTTTTTGAAACACAAATTATCGGGGCAGAAAAGAAATTATAAAGATAGCGGATTTCTTAAGCACTGCTTAAGATTTGCTTTTAACGAATTCAGTTATCTTTTTTTCTATCTCATCAAGTAATTTCGGATTTTCCTTAAGATATGATCTGGTGTTTTCTCTACCTTGCCCAAGTTTATGCTCACCATAGGTAAGCCAGGTGCCACTCTTTTGAATAACGCCATACTCCTGACCAACATCTATAATATTTGCAGAGCGCGATATACCCTCATCATGCATTATGTCAAACTCTGCCTGTCTAAACGGAGGCGCTACCTTATTTTTTACCACCTTCACCCTGACCCTTGAACCTATAACCACATCCTGAGATTTTATTATATCTATTTTCCTTATATCAAGCCTTACAGAGGAATAGAACTTTAATGCCCTGCCACCCGGTGTGGTCTCTGGGTTCCCAAACATAACACCTATCTTTTCCCTTATCTGATTTATAAATATTGCACAGGTCTTTGATTTACTTATAGCGGCTGTCAGTTTGCGCAGCGCCTGAGACATAAGGCGCGCCTGCAGCCCAACATGTGCATCACCCATTTCACCTTCTATCTCTGCCTTTGGCACCAGCGCTGCAACAGAATCAATTACCACCACATCTACTGCATTTGACCTTACCAGGGTTTCGGTTATCTCAAGTGCCTGCTCCCCTGTATCAGGTTGGGATATTAAAAGTTCATCAAGATTTACTCCTAACTTTTTTGCATACGTGGGGTCAATGGCATGCTCGGCATCTACAAACGCTGCAATTCCGCCTTTTTTCTGTACATTTGAAACAATACTTAAGGCAAGGGTAGTTTTCCCAGATGCCTCTGGCCCAAATATCTCAACCACCCTTCCTCTTGGAACCCCTCCTATGCCAAGTGCAATATCCAAGCCTATGGCACCAGTAGAGATTGAAGGTATATCAAGTTTAATCTCCTGACCCAAGCGCATTATAGAACCCCTTCCAAACTGCTTTTCAATCTGCGCCAGCGCAAGGTCAAGTGCTTTATCTTTTTCTGACTTTATATCCTGTTTTTGCTCTCTTTTTTTGTCCTCCACCATTGTCACTTTTCCTCCATATTTTTAAAGGTTGAGGTGAACCCCGCTCCACGGCTTAATGGTTTGATTTCACTTACCATACCAAGTTTATCAAGGCACACCCGTGGCTTCGGGGAATAACCCTTCGGATAACACCCCTATTTCTCCCCGCCTTGATAGGCGGGGCTTCCTCGTGAGGCGGGGTGAAATTGCAACCCTTTCGAGCGTTCCCAATGAAAATACTCAAAAATTATACCTTTACACTAATCTATTGTAAAGAAAAATCTCCTTGTGATTTTCGGTTAATTATTCTATAATTTTTTGTAATAATAATTTACTGATATGGAATTCAGAAGTCAGATGACAGAAGTCAGATTTTCTCTATTCTCTGTTTTCTGCGTTCTGTCTTCTGTCATCTATTTCTTAGTATGATTGCTGAAATTCTAAACATAGGAACCGAACTTCTACTTGGATATACCATAGATACCAACTCTGCATATATTTCCCAGAGATTATCTTCTATAGGTATAGATGTATTCTTTAGGACTACTGTAGGAGATAACAGGAATAGATTATTATCCGCTCTAAATCTTGCGAGTCAGCGTTCAGATATAATAATTACGAATGGTGGCTTGGGTCCTACCGTAGACGATATTACGTTTGAAGTCATTTCAGAATTTACTCAAAAAAAATTGAAATTTAATAAAAATATTCTGCAGGATATCGCCTTGCACTTTAAAAAACACAGCCTAAAAATGCCCTCCTGTAATAGGCGTCAGGCGTATGTCCCAGAGGATTCTGTAATACTAAGAAATAAGGTTGGCACGGCACCGGGTATTATTCTTGAATACAATAAAAAACTTATCATCGCCCTTCCCGGGCCACCCTTTGAAATGAAACCTATGGTAGATAACTTTGTAATCGCCTATCTTAAAAAGAGATTCAAATTAAACGACATTATTAAATCAAAAACCCTAAAAGTGGCTGGGCTTCCGGAATCAAGGGTTAACGAAAAGGTAAAAGACCTTTTAAGACTTCCTCCACCTATAACGCTTGGCATATATGCCTCGCCATATAGGGTAGACTTAAGGATAACTGCGAAGGCAAAAGATAATAAAACAGCCAATAGCAAGATATGCAAAATAGAAAAGATTATCAGAAAGCGACTTAAAAATTTTATATTCGGCACCGATGAAGACAACCTTGAAGAGGTTGTTGGAAGGCTACTTCTTAAAAATGAGAAAACAATATCCATAGCAGAATCCTGCACAGGTGGGCTCTTAGCAAACAGGATTACAAACATCTCTGGAAGTTCTAATTATTTTAAGATGGGAGTAATTGCATATTCCAATAAATCAAAAATAAACCAGCTTAATATACCAGAGGAATTAATAAAAAAATATGGTGCTGTAAGTAAAGAAGTGGCACTTGCTATGGCAAGGAATGTAAGAAAGATATCAGAAGTAAATATAGGAATTGGTATTACCGGAATTGCCGGACCAACAGGTGCAACAAAGAAAAAACCTGTGGGACTTGTGTATGTTGCAATATCAATGGAAAAGAAAAATATTTGCAAGAAATTCAATTTTATTGGCGATAGAATTACTATAAAGATAAAGTCAACCGAGGCAGCGCTGGAAATGATAAGAAAACAACTAACGAAAAACGCGAAGCAAAAAACGCACAACTAAAACTTTGAATTTTACGCTTTAGCTTTGTGCTTTTAGTTTTACACTTTACACTTATGTATTCTGAAACACTTCGTACCTTTATCGCAATAGAACTATCGGAAGAACTACGCCAAGAGTTGCGCAAACTCCAGCAAGAACTTAAACAATCAAACATTGATGCCAAGTGGGTTAAGTCAGAGAATATTCATCTTACATTAAAATTTTTAGGAAATATTGATTTAAACCAAATAGAACAGACTAAAAATATCTTAAAAGAAACTTCAAGACAGGTTAAACCTTTTCATTTACATCTATCGGGAGTTGGTGCATTTCCGAAATTAGATTATCCGAGGGTGCTCTGGGTAGGGGTAGACGAAGGAGAAAATGAAACTACAGAAATTGCTAAAAGATTAGAAGAGGACTTAGAAAAGATAGGTTTCCAAAAAGAAAATAGACCCTTTAGCCCACATCTAACCCTCGCCAGAATCCACGGTTCCAAAAACAAGGATAAACTAAAAAGTCTAATTCAACAAACAACATTTATCTCAAAAAATAAAACCTATGTTGATAAAGTAACCTTGTTCAAAAGTACTCTTACTCCAAAAGGGTCTATATATAATATAATACATCAACAGCCATTATTCATTGTATAGGTTGGTATTAAAAATAAAGGCTATC
The DNA here is from genome assembly GCA_016867055.1 of Candidatus Omnitrophota bacterium. Next base: position 1,656 of record VGKN01000065.1, on the reverse strand, counting down.
TTAGGTTGATACCTTGCGCGGGGACTTTTTTACCATTCATCCCTGTTATAAATGGTGGGGCATTATGTGGTGCGGGGTAAATATAGTTCCTTTAAAATATGTCTTCTTTTATACTTTAACTTTCAAACTTAGTAATATAGTGGTTTTAATGCAAAGGGTAAGTATCTCAAGAGGTCGCTTTTCCTCTTAGCCAAATCACCGCTTAATCCATGGATATGTACTGCCAATTTTGCTGAATCAAAAATTCCTATTCCCTGGCCAATAAAACTTGCTATTATGCCTGTAAGGACATCTCCGCTACCCGCTGTTGCCATACCAGGATTTCCAGTATAGTTGATATAACAATCTCCATCTGGATTTGCTACTACTGTCTTATACCCCTTTAATACACAGACAACGCCAAAATCCCTTGCAAAATCCTTTGTGACCTTAAGACGATTCTTCTGAATATAGTCGGTATCCTTCTTGGTAAGACGCGCCATTTCTCCGGGATGGGGAGTAATAATCATATCGGCTTTTCTTTTATTTAATATCTTCACATTCTTGGACAGCGCATTTATGCCATCTGCATCCAATACCATTGGCTTGTCCAAGGTCATAATGAGTTTCTGTATTAGCCTTTGGGTTTCTGATTCCTGGGATAAGCCTGGACCAATTGCTGATACCTCTACTTTTTTAGAAAAATCTAAAATTTCATCAAATGCATTTAGGCTGAGTGTCTTTCTTTTTGTCTGGGGCAAGGGTTTTGTCATCACCTCTATAAATTTTGACGCTAGGATACAATTTAAACTCTCAGGAATTCCAACTGTAACAAGCCCACTGCCTGATAAAATTGCTGCCTGACCAGTTAGATACGCTGCGCCTGTAAGGCCTGGGCTACCAGCCAGAACAAACACATGACCATAATCGCTTTTATTTGAATCAGGTTTTCTTTTTTTAAGAATATTTTTAAATTCTCTGGCTATTTTCATTTTGAAGGTTTTGTTTTCCTATTAATATTGCGGTTGCAGTTGCGTAATTTCCGGTATGTGAAAGGCTGACGATAACCTGTCTTATATTCCTCTTTAACATAAGTTTTCCAAAGGTACCATTTAATATTACACTTGGCTTTCCATTTTTATCATTTCGTATCTCAATATTTTTCCAGTTTGCCCCTTTAATACTGCATCCAAATGCCTTAAAGACCGCCTCTTTTGCAGCAAATCTTGCAGCAAGGTGCATATATGGAGAATTCTTTTTAAATGAATATGCCAACTCGCTATCAGTAAAAACTTTACTTAAGAACTTTTCCTTTGAATTTTCTACAGCAGATTTTATTCTCTTAACCTCAACTATGTCAGTGCCGATTCCTTTTATCACTTAATCAGCTCTCTCATTTTACTAACCGCCTCAAATATCCCTACAAACACCGCATACGAAACAATGGAATGGCCTATATTCAATTCGTTTATTCCCTCTATGCGCACTATGGGTTTGACATTTTTATAGTTTAAGCCGTGACCTGCATTTACTGTAAAACCTTTCTTTATAGCATATTCGGTTGCTTCCTTTATCCTTTCAAGTTCAGCCCTTTGCTTAGAGATTGCTTTTGCATTAGCATAATTTCCAGTGTGTAGTTCAATTATATGTGCGCCTGCATCTAAAGAAGCATCTATC
>VGKN01000064.1 GCA_016867055.1 Candidatus Omnitrophota bacterium | reverse complement strand
TTCAGTAACTCACACAATGCTAATAGTTTTTTATCCACCGCAAGTCATGGTGGATATAAGTCATTGTAGTGAGTTACTTCAACAAAAGTCAGTTTCAGTAACTCACACAATGCTAATAGTAGCGGCGACTGGATTTGAACCAGTGACATAGCGGGTATGAGCCGCTCGCTCTAACCGGGCTGAGCTACGCCGCCATATAATTTAGGTCTATGTTTATAATATCTTTTTTGATATTTTTTACTTTTATTTAAAAGGGTAAGGTTCAGGTTGAGGTTAAGATTTTCGCTTAACCTTATTCTCAGCCTTAACCTATACTATAGCACCTCATTCATACTTCCTGTTCTATAGCCTTCAATATCAACCGTTATATATTTAAAACCTAATCTCTTGAATCTCCCGATAATTTTTTGTCTTGTTTCTTCCCTTAAAAATTTCTTAATCTCACTCTTCTGCGTCTCTATCCTCGCTATATCCCCATGATGCCTTACCCTCATCCAGCAAAAACCAAGTCTTTTTAAATATTCCTCTGCCTCTTCAACCACCTTTAATTTTCTCTCTGTTATCTTTGAATGATACGGAAACCTTGAGGCAAGACAGGCCATCGCAGGCTTTGAAAAAGTTGGTAAGTTTAAATTTTTTGAAAATCTCCTTATATCTTTTTTTGTTAACCCTGCTTCAAAAAGTGGTCTCCTTATTCCAAATTTCTCCTCTGCCTTTCTACCAGGTCTAAAATCGTTTCTATCTGAATAATTTGTTCCATCAACAACATAATTAAATCCAAACCGTCTTTGGATAGTCTCCATCTCTTTAAACAATTCGCTCTTGCACCAATAACATCTATCCGGAGGATTATCTGAAAAATCCTTCTTATCTAATTCCTTTGTATCAATTATTATATGCCAAACACCCATTGACTTAGCCAGGGTTTTTGCTTCTTTAAACTCAGACTCTGGATACGTTGCGGAACGTGCTGTTACTGCAATAACCTTACCATCTAAGGTATCCCTTGCCACCTTCAATAAGAATGTGCTGTCTACCCCTCCAGAAAACGCCACCACCACAGATTTCATTCTTTTTAGAATTTCTTTCAATCTTTTCAATTTTGAGTTTTGAGTTTTTTCGCCAAAAATCTTGGCGAATCCGCCATGTTTTGGGGCGGAGATTTTTGAATTTATTTTATCCATCCCCCGCCTAAAACTAAATCCCTTTTATAAAATACCATGGCCTGACCAGGCGTAATAGCAAACTGCTCTTTTAAAAAGTCAACTTTATATTCTCCGTTTTCCTGTCTTGACACAACAGCCCCTGCCTTTCTGTGATTATACCTTATCTTCGCCAAAACTTGTATAGTATTTTCTGGCTTTTTTATACTGACCCAATTTACGCCCTTAGCGAGCAGGGTTTTCTTTTTCAAATCCTCCTTCTCTCCTACAATAATTGCATTTGACTCTTTGTCTATTCTCACCACATAAAGACTCCTATGATAACCTAGTCCCAAGCCTTTCCTTTGCCCGACCGTATAAAAACATATACCATTATGCTTGCCTAATAAAGTATTATCCTTATAAATTATTGGACCGGGTCTTATTTTATCTTTTAATCTATCTTTCAAAAAATCCTTATAATCACCCAAAACAAAACATATCTCCTGGCTATCCGGTTTATTATGGATTTTAAGCCTCACTTTTCTTGCTATATCCCTAATTGCTCTCTTGTTATAATCACCCACAGGAAAGAGAGTCCTTTCTAACTGCTCTTGAGACAGGGGAAAAAGCACATAAGACTGATCCTTCATTTTATCAACCGCTTCCCTTAACTGAAATCGTTTGGATTCTTTATCAAAAATCAACCTCGCATAATGACCGGTTGCGATATAATTAAAACCGAGCATCTTTGCCTTTTTTAAAAAAACCCCAAACTTTATCTTTTCATTACATACTATGCAAGGATTTGGTGTAACGCCCTGATAATACTGCTTTATAAAATAAGATACAACCTCCTTTTCAAACTCCCTTGTTAAATTCAAAACATAAAATGGAATATCAAGAATTCTACATACTGAACGCGCATCCTCTATAGATTTTAATGAGCAACATGCCCTTGGCGGTTGCTTCCCGCAGGACTCCTTAGGCCATATCTCCATAGTTGCGCCTGCTACATCGTAACCTTCTTTTTTTAGAAGATATGCGGCAACTGAGCTATCTACGCCACCGCTCATCGCTACTAAAACACGTTTTTGCATACTAAAATCAAGCGCTCCTTTTGGTTTCTATCTATAAAGCAGGGCGTATATTCCCCTTTTTTGAAGTTTATGATACCAGCTAAATTGACTTATTTCAACCCCGAATTTTTATACATAAAAATATGCCTTGCTATAAAAAGTGTGGTGTATATAAATCTTATTTAGTATAATTTGGGTATGATATTTAAAAATCTACTCTGGTATATATTTTTAACCTTAATTATATCGCGGCCATTTATCAGTAGCTGGACATATCCAAACATAGATTTGGTATGGCACTGCCTTTGCACCTTAAGCGCATTAATCCTACTATTTGTGGATAAAAAAACTGAGTTTAAACCTAAGATTTTGACTCCTCTGGTATTCTTCCTTGCAACAATAATTATATCCGCCTATTATTCCTTTGATGCAATCTCGGCTTTAAAACAGATATACGAATTCTTTAATGCAATACTAATATTCTGGCTTGTTGCTAATCTTGAGGATAGAAAAAAGAAAACCCTCCTCTTTGCAATTTTTATCCCCTCTATTTTTATAGCGTTATATGCATTTGACCAATACCTTATAGGTTTTAAGATTGCTCTGGATCGCCTTAAATCAGTAGCCCCGGATTATCAATTTGCCGAACGGACAATCCTTTCAAGGCGTGTATTTTCTACCTTTTTATCCCCTGATATCCTCGCAGGTTATCTTATATTAATTATTCCTATCAATATCGCCCTTTTGATAAAAAATCTAAGAAATAAAAGAAGGGTACTATTTTTAAGCATCTATCTCTTCTGTCTTTGTCTAACGCTAATCCTTGCCAAATCCCTTGGCGGATGGATAAGTTTTGTAATCTCACTCGGCATATTTACATTTCTATTGGCTAAGGTTAAAAAATTTTACTCTTATGATTATCTAATTCTTTTTTTTATATTGGCCTCTATATCCGCGGTTATTCTTATAAGCCGCTGGCAATATTTTTTTGATTTCAAAAATCCCCACAATTCAATAGTCCAGAGGTATTATTGCTATAAAACCACTTTAGAAATAATAGCAAAGCATCCCCTGCGAGGAATTGGGCTTGGAAATTTTAGACATTACTATCAGAAATATAAACCCAAGGGTGCGCTCTTTGCAGGATTCTCGCATAACTCTTATTTACAACTTATGTCTGAGGCAGGATTTTTTGGAATAGTCTTTCTTCTCTGGTTTGTTATTGGTATGGTTTATAAATCCACAAAGCGTCTTAAGGAAAATAAAGACATTCTTTATTTAGGGATATATACTGCCTTACTTTCCTTATTAATCCATAACACTATAGACAACACCTTCTTTCTCCCTGAGGTTTCTTATCTCTGGTGGGTAATTCTTGGGTTTAGTTATGGTAATGGATAGTCATATCAAGGGTTATCCTATTTCTTTAAGAAACTAAGATAGCTTAGAGAGTTTACTTATTGAAAAGATTTGATATAATAAAAAGTCTTACTTTAGGCAATAGAAGTACTTTAACAGGAGAATGAAATGAATATTTATTTGGTAATAGTTTTAGTTTTTGTTATTGGCGAATATGTTTTAAACGCAGTGGTTGATATATTAAACGTAAGGCATCTATCGTTCATTCTGCCCCAAGAATTTGAAGGTTATTTTGATACTGAGAAATATAGAAAGGCGCAGAAATATCTGAAAGAAAATACCTGGTTAGACCTTACGAAAGATACTTTTTTTACAGTGATTACCGTAATATTTATCCTTGCGGGTGGTTTTGATGCCGTTGACCAGTTAACACGTAGTTTCCATTACGGGCCTATTCTAAGCGGTTTGATTTTTGCAGGGATTTTGACATTGGTTTTTCAGGCTTTTAGTATTCCCTTCTCATTATATCGCACCTTTGTTGTTGAGGAAAAATACGGTTTCAACAGAACAACCTTGAGGACTTTTGTTCTGGATATAATAAAAAGCTGGCTGCTGGGTGCTATTATTAAAGGAGGTGTCTTTTCGGCAATTATATGGTTTTTTAATACAGTAGGTAAATTTGCCTGGTTTTACTCCTGGATTGCTTTGGTTCTGTTTCGGTTATCTCTTGCATTTGTTGCTCCGGTTCTCATACTGCCTCTTTTTAACAAATTCATTCCCCTAGAAAACAGTGAGCTTAAGGAGGCTATCCAGCAGTATGCTATATCACAGAATTTTAAAATGAAAAATATTTTTAAGATGGATGCCTCAAGACGCACCATCAGGTCCAATGCTTCTTTTATAGGGTTTGGCAGATACCGGCGTATTATTCTTTTTGATAACCTTATCCAGAAACATACCAACGACGAATTAGTTTCTATTCTGGCTCATGAAATAGGACATTGCAAGAAGAAACACTTTATTAAAAGTCTCCTTTTTTCAATAATCACCGCGGGATTGATGTTTTTCATTCTCTCCTTTTTTATAAACAACAAAGGATTATTTTCTGCTTTTAAAATGAAAGAAACTTCAGTTTATGCCAGTTTGTTCTTTTTTAGGTTTCTTTATAGTCCACTTAATCTATTTTTTAATATTCTGCGTAATACTGTTTCTAAAAAATATGAATACGAGGCAGATGCTTTTGTTGTTTCTACATACAGAAGGCCAGAGGCCTTTGTCACTGCCTTAAAGAAATTGAGTTGCAACAATCTTTCCAACTTAACCCCCCATCCCTTGAAGGTACTTTTTGATTACACTCATCCTCCGGTGCTAAAGAGGGTTCAAGCTATTAGTTCCTTAGTTATGAAATCTTGACAGTTAGTGGCAAAAGTTTTCAGTGCATAGATGGGGAAATAATAAGAAACTCTTTGAGTTTCAGACCGGTAGCAATGGTAGTGCTGTCCCGCCTTGTTAAATAATACTTGTATGTTTTAGCTACCCTTTTAATCAGACCGCGGCATCACAATCTCTTGAGAATCCGAGAAATTTGTCCGGTGTTCCTGTCAATGAGGAACTGTTTGATTGTCTTGTTTTGAAAGCTGCTGATTTGGTTTAGTGCGGGATTTTTCATGCTCTGATCAGCACGAAAATCCCCTATGTCACTTTATTTAATACGTTTGTATTAGGTGGATAGCACCCTTTTTCTTCTAGGGGTAAGTTTTATATGGTAGGTATTCCTTGCATTATCAACGGATATACTTTAATTATTTGAATATATCCTTTAATAATGCACAAGGCTCCCATTAACCTTTGCCTTTTTTATGGCATATTTAAATATCCATATACTAAAAGGTAGTAAAATAACACAAAAGACTAAAAGCATGCCGATATCGAGGGCGAGCATTTTAAGACTGGCGCCTTGTAAGAGGGCGCCTCTTAACCCTCTTAAAGAATAGGTGATGGGCAAAATATATGAGGCTATCTGCAAGCCTCTGGGAAGGATAGTGATCGGGAAAAATACACCTCCAAAGAAGGCTAAGAATGTGTTAACAAGCCAATTGATAGGGTCTCCTTTTTTAAAAATCAAAATGAAAGAAGCAGAGATTATTCCAATGCTGCTACAAGAAATAATTGTGAAAATTAGAATTATCAAGGTAGCCAAAAGGTTCATTTGACTTAAATCCACCTTAAAAAATAATACCCCAACCAATAGATAGACAATGGTTATTATAGAAGTAAAGATAAAATCCCAAATGGACAGTGAGATAATAATAGTAGAAAATTTGGTAGGAGTTACTAACATCGCCTCCAAGGTTCCAAGAAGTTGTTCTTGTCTTATATTTCCTGAGAAACTGTGCATTGCTGTTGAGAGATAGCCAAAGAAAACAATACCTACAAGAACAAAAGGGAAATATCCGGTTTGATATTCTTTTAGGTAAAGTATTTTGTCTTGACCAAACAACTTAGCAATAAAATAGAAGGTTGCTACTGTAATAAGAATACTTACCCAACTAAAGATAAAAACAAGTCGATAACTTGCCTGCGTCAGGAAATCCTTTTTGATAAAAGCGAGCATCTTTTGAAAGAGCACCTTAGCTACCTCCGTTATTTGTAATCTGAGCGTATATTTCTTTCATTGTAGCTTTAGGTGAATTTATTTTATCGCTTAAGTCTTTTAATGTCCCACAAGCCTTAACTTCACCCTGATACATAATCGCTATCCGCTGGGCAAAATTCTCCACTTCCGAGAGATTATGGGTGGTGAAAACAATTGTCTTTCGCTGCTCTTTTACTAATCTCTCCTTAATAAAATTCCTTAGATTTCTGGCAGTTGTGTAGTCTAAGCTCTTTGTGGGTTCATCCATAAATAAAACCTGGGGGTTATTAAGTAGGCTTCTAACAATCGCCAGACGCTGTTTTATGCCCGTAGAACACTCCTGAAACCGCTTGTCTAACTGGGAGGTAATTTCTAAAAGAGAGGTTAATTCCTCTATTTTCTTCTTTGCTTGCAAGGTAGATAGATTATATAGTGCGGCAAAGAAATAAAGGTTTTGCCTTAAGGTCAGTCTCCAATAGAAACTACGCTCATCGCCACTAACTAAACCAATAGCCGCCTTTACCTTTTCTTCTTCTCTTAAGATATCGTATCCGGCAACCTCCGCTTTTCCTTTGGTAGGCAAGATAAGGCAGGATAAAATTTTTAGGAGGGTGGTCTTGCCTGCACCATTTGGCCCAACCAGACAAAACAGTTCCCCACGCCTAATTTGAAGATTAATATTATTAATTGCTAAAGTGGGTTTTTCTTTTTGGAAGGGATGTAATATAAGCTGATAAAGGCTTCTAGCGGGGATAAATTCTTTGGTTAACTGGTATGTCTCTATGGCGTAGGTCATTGATAGAAAGTCTTCATTCTATATTGCTTAATCTTGCGAATAAGTTTTATCGGCACAGGGTGGGGTATCCTCAAGATTTATTACTAACTCGTTATATTGGTTTCAACAAATCTTATAATCTCTCTTGCTGAATTTACAGCCTCAGTTGCTTCTTTTTTAGTGTAGGATTTATACGGAACTGCGGGAGGAGCAAGTGCATCGGGATAACGTGTAGGAATATAGTAGCTATCCAATATCATTCCATACTCGATAAATTTCTCAAATTCTTTATCATACTTACTAGATAAAACTATCAGCTCTCTCACAGAATGGATAGTAATATAACGCTCACCTTTAAAATAAAGATAGGCCTTAAGAGCCTTCTGAGAAGCCTGTTCCGCCAAAAAACAAGCATCGGAATAAAAGTTTAAGAGTTCTAAATTTTTTTCTGCCACTTCTAAGTCGTGTTTTGCCTGGTCCAACCAACGCAGGCTATTGCCCTTGGGATTTTTCATAAATTATTCTACCTTCTTTTAAGACTCGTTCAATAAATGAATTTTCTTCCTGCTGCATAAGCTTAAATTCCTCAGGAGTATAAACGAAGATATCTATTGGAAACAACTCTTTGCGTATAAACCTGTTTGCTTCTATGAGTCTTTCTAAGAATCTTCTCTTTGTTTTTTTAATAACTACGAGGTCAAAATCGCTATATTGGTCGGTATCGCAACGTGCCACTGAACCAAAAAT
>VGKN01000063.1 GCA_016867055.1 Candidatus Omnitrophota bacterium | reverse complement strand
GAGATAAAATAGATAAAGCCCGCTATAACCAGATTGGGCAGGTTGAGATTACCTGGCAGCATAAGCCAGATTACTCCAACTAACAGAGCTACCCCCAGATTTATCCATGAAACAGCGGAGGTGGGTGTAAGGGGCGTGGCGGCGGGTGGGGCAGGGGACTCAAGATTTATTTCAGGCACTTTGCTTAAGACGTAAGGAATTACTTTCTTATATAAGTCTCCATCTATAAGTACCCTCCGAATATTTACTACATCATCAGTCACAACCACAACTCTACCAGATGGTTCAATATTAGATAACTCTGAGGCTAAGACATCTGTATTTATTACTCTAATAGGTAATGTAATTTTAAATGTGCGAAGCAGGGTGTCTATATGCTCAGAGGTAGAAATATGCTCTGTAACAACAAAAATGGATGTAATATCAGAATCACCCCCAATAAACCTTTTGTCAATATCCTCAACCATATCTTCTATATTTGAAATTGTTCTTACCTTACCCTCGGTAAAATCTAAGGCACTGGCAATTGCCTCATCCACCTTTGTTCTTAACAAACCTAAATAACTTACAAACTCCCTTAAATTAGTTGGTTGGCACGGCGCATCCTCTGGCCAAACTTCCTCAGGATTATAAAAGTCTTCCGGTCTTTGAGAAATTAAACTGAGTACCGCTTTAAATAACAACGATACCTCTACAGACTGTGGTAAATCATATGCATCGTTCCAGCAATACTCACGTTTTAATTCTGTCTCTAAGCTCGCCTTCTCTTCTGAAATCATCTTAACAAGTTCCTGCATCTTGGGCGAATTCGGCAAAATACGTATAGGTGTTTTAATTCTTCTACCCCTATCAAGAGGGATTTCTATGTACTCTAATTTATATTCACCTGATAATGCCCTAGCAGTAATCTCTGCTCCGCCCCGAGGTTCTAACGTCGTAAAGATAAGCGGATAGACTCCTTTACCAATAAGGTTTGTTGTTTCTTCTATTGTAACTAATGCATCTGACAGCTGCGCTTCCGGTGGAAAGAGGATAAAGCTTGCGATAATCTGAATCCCTGCACTCATAGCATTATGAGTAGCGCTATTGATAACCTCTTTTGGCGAAGCCTCTGTTCTCACAGATCTGCGTCTAAGACTGGTCCAAACTCTTTCAGAAAAATTTTCTCCTCCTATAAAAAGTTGCCTACACCCAGCAGTATGCATCTTTTTAAGGAGGCTTTCTGAACAGGCCTCTGGGCGGATAAATCCACCCCAAAGAGGCGGATTACCATTAAAATGTTCAATCATAAGCTCACAGAAACATTCAAGTCTGCTTGGCGATACAGCCAAATCCCCATCCAAGAACCAAATAAACTCTATCCCATCTGGTTGAGGGTATTTTGCTACAAAATCCTCAATCTGCCTCACCATAAGCTCTGGACTTAAAAAGTAGGCTGGCTGGCTGCCTTCAAACATCTGCTCCATAGTCCAGCGCGTATAGGCACAATATATGCACTCCCCGGGACAAAAATACTCCGTATGTAGACGCCCAGAACGAAGGTTCAAAAGTGGATCGCGGTCAATTATATGTGGATGTATCCTGGAAGTGGCTCTATCTATTAAAGGCCAATATCTTTCTCTATAAGGGACGTATTCTGGACGATTTGCTATACTTGTTAGTCTAAGATAACCAATATCATAGGGCTGCTGCTTAGGATTAAATCTCATAACCCCTGCTGAGTCTGCAAGGACAAGACCCTTAATATCCTCCAAGGATTCTCTTCGCGATAGGCCTATAGCGAGTTCGGCAAGTGGTATTGAACCAAATCCTCTTATAACCGCTAAGATGGGGGTATCTTTAAGCAAAACAGGATAATGAAATGCTGCTGCCGAGCCTCCGGCAATCAGTGCTGCTGTGGCTGAATGTTCCTTAATTATATTTATTAAAGAAATATCGGCTTCGGATAAGACAATATTGGTATTAATAGATATGACATCAAATCTATTTGCTTTAAGTAACTCAACAAGCCCATTTATTCCTTCTATATTTACATCGCAAACTATTGTGCGTAAACCCATAAGCTTAAGTAAAGAGGCGGTTCGGTCAATGCCAAGCGGAGGACTTGGTCTCTGACCTTGTCTATATCCACCCCCTCTATCCTCGCCAAAGAAAATATGCCTTTCCGGGGCTGGCACAAACAATACTGCAGGAGCTCCTTTTATTTCACCGCCAACATAAGCGGCTATCTCTTCCTCGCTGAGTGTTTCTGATATTGCAACAAAAACGCTTGAATAAGAAAGTTTACCCTTGTTAAGGGCGATAAGTTTCCTTATATTTTCTTTTGCCGCTTCTGGAAGGTTTGTAAAACTATCCAGAACTTCTTCGCCACCTTGGGCAATAATAGATGCCATAAGATAACGTTGCGGAGGGCTAAGACGTAAGAAACCTCTCTCAAGCCTTTTATCTAAATCCCTAATAGGCAGGGATAGAAAATTTCCACCGATTGGTTGACTCAGTAAATCAAGGGTAGCGTTTAAACTGTTCCAGTCAAGCTCAGGGTCATCCAAGTTTGATAGGACATTTCCTGCCACTATACACCTTGATCCGGCTAGCGCAACCAATCCCATGTTTGCAAAACTTGATAGATAATGTTGCAATAGTTCTTTCCGACCTGACAGCACTGTATCGGGAACCTCTATCCTTGCCACATAGCAGGTGCGATATGCCAATATCCAAACCAATTGCTCATAAAATGCAACGTCATAATGCTCCCGTAAATACGCCATTGCCTCTTCAATAATATCGGGAATTTCACTCCAAAGCGCATTGCGAGCCTTAGCCAGAAGATATCGGCGCTTATCTTGTGAAAGGGGCGTATACGACTCACCTATAGAGGCTTGAAGAATCTGCATGGCTGTTTCTCGGTTAAATAAGGCATCCGCATCAATGCCCTTTGCCTTAGCCAGGTTATAAGCAAAACCCCTTACAAACCTTTCCCATCCACGTCTGAACACCACATCAGAAAATTGCGGATTTATACTATTAACCAAAAGGGCAAAGTCAACCGTATCGCCATCCACAGCCCCTATTTCAAGATACTCAATGGCTTCTTGAGCCCACTGCTTCCATAGACCATCGATAAGACCATCTATCTCAGCGGCAAGGGATTTATCTGCAGTCTTGAGCCTTACAAGAAGCTCAAGTGCAGATTGCTGGGTTGGGTAGTTTTCACCCCTAAGTGGAAAGGTCTGTAAAAACCTCTTGCAAACTTGTAATATATGAATTTGTAAATCAACTCGTGCCTGTTGCCAATCAAAGTTTATAAGACTAATTTCTCGCATAATCTCATTTTGCATACCATTTGCAAATTGAATTTCTTCAACCATAGCTGTAAGTCCTTGTTGTAACCCCATTGGTAACTGGGATGCTTTTTCAGGTCCCCAGAACAGCACTGCCGCTACCTGGATATCGTGGGTAGAATACTCCTCCTGACCTGCACTATAAAAACCCTTCTCTATGAAGAATCTGATAAATTGTGGAATATCTACCCGCAATTCAAAAGGCAACCTCTCCCAATCATCCCCCATAAGCTGATAGATATAGCTTCCTATCGCTTCATCTGAAACCAAGTTTATCGGCCAATATCTAGAAAATCTCTCAAGCCAATCATTGAGAAGAAGGATGTCCTCCTCTGTATAACCATGTTTGCCTATGGTTTGAAAAAGATGGTATAGTTCTTGCGCCTGGCGCTCATAACCTTCATATGGTTCTTTTAGGAGTATTCTTAGCCTGGCTCTTGCCTCAATTAACTCCTGCGCATCTTGTGTTGGTCTTGATATATGGGGTGCGGCTTCGTCTGGCGCAGAGGTGGGTAACTGGGCAGATGCGGGTGAGGATGAACCCCTGCCAACATTAGAATTAGCCTCGATCGTCCTTGAGCGATTTATTACATCTATGTAATAATCTTCGTGTCTTTTGGTTAACACATCTAAACTAAAGTGTTCAACAACAAAAACCCTGCCTCTTTCTCCCATTTCTTTTCGTTTTCCTGGATTCTCAAGCAGTTCAATAATCGCATCAGCAAATCCATCAATATCACTTGCTCTAATAAGATAACCTGTTCTGTTTTTATCAGTAGAAATCATTGCCGCAGAGACACCACCAACATTATAGGCGACAACTGGATTCTCCATAGCTTGAGCTTCTAACAAAACCCTTCCAAGCCCCTCGCTTTTTGTAGGTAACACCACAACGCCGCCACTTGCGGCTGTTGCAGCATAGTAATTCCTCATTTCTTCCGTAGAGACTCCGCCGGGGAAATAAATATCCAAGCCATACATCCTTGCAAATTTTAGAATTTCTTCTGTATAAGTAACGTTTTCAACAGGCCCTACGCAAATTACCCTAAACTTGAAATCTTTGCCCTTTTTCTTTCGTATCCTCTGGGCTATCTTAGCAAGATCTTGGTGTCCCTTGGCTATGTTTACTCGGCCTGGCAGAAGAATAATAGGAATATTCTCTGTTCCTAAAATCTCCCTAACCCTTTGAGGACTTGCTTTAGATAGATTAAAAAATTCCTCATCAATGCCATCATAGAGTGGCATAAATTTATCTGATATGTCTTTAGGGACACCCACTGTAGTAAGACCGGCAATGCCATCAGCCCTTAAGAGAACTTGTTTAATTGAAAATCTTCTTAACAGGTCATTGTTAACATGGTTCTGAACTATATAGGGTATCCCAACCTCTTTTGCCACTTCAGCAAGGGCCATATTTTCATGATGTAGCCATATAGAATGTGTGATAATTAAATCTACATTATATTGCCTTAGAATTTCGCTTGCTTTATCTCTTACTGCTTGCGCATTAGACTTAGTTTTGTTATAAATTATATTTATAACTGGAATATGTATCAGTATTGGGACAAGCGGCATAACAGTCAATTGTTCAGCTATCCAGTCCTTTAACCCAAACTTTTCCATAATCTTTTTACATTTGATAAATAATCTTAATCGTAAATCTGCTTCCTGCTTTTCTATAGCCAATTCGCCTCCCTGCTTTCTTATTAAGATAGGAACCCTTATTAATGTCCCCTGGCCAACCCTTTCTTCAGTAGGATGTATCTTATCATCATCTGTTAGATACATCAGGATAATAGTTAAACCTCTATGGCGCTCTAATAGTCTTCTATTTAAATCACGTAGGTAACGCTGAACCCCGCCTATGTTCTCATCGGAAACATGTGCAAAACGCAAGATTGTCTTCCCAGCTAAAATCCCGCAATTATCACTAGCGGTAACAAAACCTTCACAAACTTGATCATCAATTACTCTTTCTTCACTGGTTTGAACATCTGTGCCTACGATTGCTCTTATAATAATAAGGAGTGCTGCCAGTATAGGCCTTAATCTAGCGAGAATTGGCGATGAGAAGGAGTTTCTGATAGGAACTGATATGTTATGGATGAAATTTTGTGCGTGGCTTTGAATCTTCGCGAGTAATTCATTAGTAAAGCTAAAGAAGTTTGTAGGTTTTGCGCCCAACAATATCTTATCTTCCTCAGCAACCCCAAGTTGCGCCGAGAGATTGGACTTTTCTGTTTCACTAACTTGATGAATTACAACCCTTGTCCCACGCCCTAATAAACCATCAATTACCCCCAAGTATAATGTATATAACCCCCTCCAATCACGACGCCTTATATTAATTAGAGTTAGTCTTGCTAAGACCAGCACAAATCGCAATGCCCACAACCTTACCCACCATGACCACCAATGGCTCTTAAGCATAAAGATATAATTGCGAATGCCAAAATAGCTTTTATTAGGACTTATACCAAAATTGGTCTCATTTATTCCTTGGCTAAAATGGGAAATGCTTACCTGTGGAACATGAACACAGATGTATTTCTCAGTATTCAGATACCCGCGCAAAGCTAATTCAATCTCCTCAGCTCCATAGAAATACCTATCATCAAAGACCCCTATGGCTTGAAGTGCTGGTATGGAAATTAACATACAGGCACCTGTGAGCCAACCTACCTGCCTGACTTTAAGTTGAGCGGGATTGGGTTTATAGAACCGCCTTGAGATAAACCTTGGTATGGTCCTCCATCCAAACTCATTCCCAACAGTCTGAACCTCTCCTGTCAGCTCTCCGTCTTTATTATGATAGACGATAGTGGGACCGACAGCGAAAATCGCGCTTGCAGATGGGTCAAAATTACTTGCTGGCTGCTGAGCTATCTCAACAAGTTCTTCAAGAATTTGCGGATTAACAATCATAGCATCATTGTCAATACTTAATACATAGTCCGCCTTCTCGCCTTCTTTTCTATTCAAGATATCGCGCAACGCCAAGTTTCTTGTCCCGGTAACGCCAATATTAGTGCTAACCTTCATAAGCGTTACTGCCACTGCCTCTGGAAGCGCCCCATGGAGACTATCTGCGCTCTGAAATGGGGATTCCCCTTCTCCTTGGATATCAACAAGGACAAGCTCCCAGTTCTTATAGGTTAATTTGTGTAATGAATCCAAGCATCTCTGGGTATCGTTTTGACCTGTATATCCACGATAATTAGGAATAACTATCGCCACCCTTGGTTCATTAGTCCTTGGTAAATCCCTCATACTTCTTGTGATAGTAACTGTTGCCTCCACTTTTCGGATGGGCTTGAAGAATGATAGAGAAGTTATATTCTGTTTAAGGCGAGAGGCTACTGTTACAGAAAATACACAATGATATAATCTTTTGATTGATTCTAAGACTGAGGCAGTTAGTCCTTGCGGGGCAAGGGACTTACTATTTATTTCAGGCACTTCGCCTAAGATATCTGCTTTTTGATTTATATCTTCACCGTTCTGTAAAGACCATATACATCTTTCTCGGTCAATCGCTCTTTTAACAACATATGAAATATTCTCGGTTGGTGTTTCAACAAAGATGCAGTTGTGCGTTGGGCCAAAACGAGATAAATCCTCCTTATCAACCACATAGATTACATGGCGAGGAATAACGGAGGTCTTGGTTGAATCTCCAAGAATAGATACCCTCACCTTTCCATTTAACCTGCCTGAATCATCCTCTAACAAATTGTTTGATGCTACTATAATTTTGGCTATCCCAACTTCATAAAGCACTGAAGCCACATCCTCACGCTCAAGAAAGGCCTGTATAAGACCATTATGATTACGGCTGATTATTACAATGGATAATGACTCTCCTGCCTTTTGTCGCCTGATTTCCTTAAGTATTCTAATCGTTTTATCATTGAGAGTAAGTTGACTAGCCAGTTGTTTTATTTCAGATTGATCAGCACCGGCATATATTTCAAAGGCAGATTCCAAATTCCCTCTCAAACGATAAAAGATATATTTCTTTACAACGCATAACAAAAACCATATGCATCCAAATTTTTCTCCCAATGTCTTGGCCGACCTCCACTTGTTACAAAGTCTCAAAAGTGCCCAAGCCCTGACCGAATATTCATTAATCAGGGTATTATCAAAATCCAAAACCACATCCCCATCTGCTATTTGAACTTCTGACCAATGAACTGTTGATAGGGTAAATGTCTCGGTATTTTCAAAATAAGGAGTGGGTCCTTTTAATATTTTGGTAACCTCTTCCCTTATTTTTTCAATACCCCTATGTCTTAAATCTCGAAATGGTAATAGCATTGCACCAAGGCCATTAGCTACAAGAAAATCGCCATTCAATTGCTGGTCTTGATGGGTGGGCAAAATTAACTGTGGAACTTCATTAATAAGAGCTTGATAAACAGTGCCTGAACCACCGTGAGAAATTACAAGGGAGGCTCTTTTACAAACTTGAGAACCAGGATAGAATTCAACTATTCTTATATTGTTATAGGGTTGGGCTAACTCTTCTATCCCTGGCTGATGTCCCGTGGTAA
>VGKN01000062.1 GCA_016867055.1 Candidatus Omnitrophota bacterium | reverse complement strand
CGAGTCACAACTATCAATGGCGCACAATATTGTGGATAGTTGCGTAGACTGTAGGTTAGGAGAGGGATTTAATTGTGCAAGAAAAGTAAGTGTAAATACCATATAGGAAATTTAAGGAGGAGAAAAAATGAATTTGCAACGACCGAATGCTAATGATGTAACGCAGACCGCGAACAGGTCTCGTAATGTGGCGCCCAGTTCAGGAATCTGCACGCGCTGTATTGACGGTTGCCGCGGAAACTGCGAGGTTTTTAAGGCAAGCTTTAGAAGCCGCGAGGTAATCTATCCTGCTCCTTTCGGTGAAATTACCGCTGGAGGCGATAAAGATTATCCTGTAGATTATTCGCATCTGAATATTATGGGATATGCTATGGGAGCAAAAGGGCTTCCCGAGGGAGTTAAGGGTGACCCTGACACAGCTATTTTCCCTGAGGTAAATACTGAGACTGAATACGGCTGGAGTAGTAAAGTTAAGATGAGTATACCTGCCTTTACCGGTGCGCTCGGCTCAACAGAAATAGCCAGAAAAAACTGGGAGCATTTTGCTATTGGAGCAGCGATTTCTGGGGTTACCTTAGTTTGCGGTGAGAATGTTTGCGGAATCGATCCGGCTCTGGAACTTGATTCCAAGGGTAAGATTAGCAAAGCCCCTGATATGGATAGAAGGATTGAGACCTATAGGAAATTTCACGAAGGCTATGGCGAAATTCTGGTCCAGATGAATGTAGAAGATACGCGTTTAGGCGTTGCCGAGTATGTAAGAAAAAAACATAATCTGCATACGATTGAGTTGAAATGGGGCCAGGGCGCAAAATGTATCGGAGGAGAAATCAAGGTTAAGACTTTAGAGCGTGCATTAGAACTGAAAAAACGCGGTTATATTGTTACTCCGGATCCGGCCTCTAAGGTAGTGCAAAAGGCTTATAAAGCAGGTGCGATTAAGGAATTTGAGCGCCATTCTCGCCTGGGATTTGTTACTGAAGAAGGTTTCTTTGCCGAGATTAAACGCTTAAGAGACTTAGGTTTTAAGCGCATAACCTTAAAGACAGGTGCTTATCCTATGAGAGAGTTGGCTATGGCGATTAAATGGGGCTCGGAAGCCAAGATTGACCTTCTGACTATTGACGGTGCGCCGGGTGGCACAGGGATGAGCCCCTGGAGAATGATGGAGGAATGGGGTATCCCTACATTTTATTTGCAGGCTATGACTTTTGAAATTTGCGAAAAGCTGGCCAAAAAAGGCGTACGTATTCCTGACCTTGCCATTGCCGGAGGTTTTTCTACCGAAGACCACATTTTTAAAGTATTAGCTATGGGTGCTCCTTATGTAAAAGCAGTGTGTATGGGAAGGGCATTTATGATTCCAGGGATGGTCGGTAAGAATATCGGTTTCTGGATTGAAGGTAAAGACCTGCCTAACACTGTTTCGCAATACGGCAGTAAACCCGAGGAAATATTCATATGCTACAATGAGCTTGAAGAGAAGTATGGCGAGAAAATGGAGGAGATTCCTTTAGGAGCTATTGGAATCTACAGTTTTTCCCAGAAATTGAAAGTTGGCCTACAGCAACTTATGGCAGGTACGAGAAACTTCAAACTTTCCACTATCTCCCGTAAGGATATCATTGCCCTTACTGAAGAGGCAGCGAAAGTCTCCGGCATCCCTTATGTGATGGATGCCTACCGCCAAGAAGCAGAAGAGATCATAAACAGTTAGGTAAGCTTACTGTTTCTGAATCCATTAACCAGAAAACGCCCTGCTTATAGAGCGGGGCGTTTTTGTTATATAATATAAGTGAGTGCACAACTTACAGAACGCAAGTGAACGTAAGTTGTATGCACGAACTTACCCTTGACACGTATACGATGACAAGTAATTTGGAATCTTGCGTGTCAAGGGTTAAATTCGCACTTATAACTTACTCACACTTTCAGTGTTCGTAAGTTATGTGCTCATTTGATGGAAAAAATAAATATCACTATCTTAGGGGCGGGGGTAGTGGGTTTGGCTGTAGCATCCGAACTTTCTAAGAGCCATAAAGATATTATTGTAGTTGAAAAAAACAGTTCTTTTGGCCAGGAAATTAGTTCCCGTAATAGCGAAGTCATCCACGCCGGCATTTATTATCCCAAAGATTCTTTAAAGACCAGGACTTGTGTTGAAGGCAAGGATTTACTTTATGCCCTTTGCGCTGAGAATAACATCGGCCATAGAAAAATTGGGAAGCTCATTGTAGCAATTGATAAAAATGAAGTCCGCGATTTAGAAGATCTTTTTAAGAAAGGCTTGGAAAATGGAGTGTCGGACCTAAAATTAATCACTAAAGTAGAAGTAAAAAGAATGGAACCTTATGTCCAAGCCAAGGCTGCTATATATTCTCCTTCAACAGGAATTTTAGATTCGCACGGCTTAATGAAGAATTTAGCCTGGCAATTCCAAAGTCGCCAAGGCATAATAGCTTATAATACGGAAGTTATCGGGATAGACAGAACTAATGATGAATATGAATTAACAGTGCAAGATGCAAGTGAAGGTGCGTTTAAATTCTCAAGCCGCATTTTAATTAATTGCGCAGGCCTGAATTCAGATAAGGTGGCAGAGATGGCAGGCATAAAAAAAGGTGAATACAAATTGAAATACTGTAAAGGGGATTATTTTAAGGTTCATAGTAACAAAGCAAAATTTATAAATCACTTGATTTACCCTGTCCCTAAAAAAAATTATTCAACCTTAGGAATACACGCAACGTTGGATTTACAGGGAGGGCTTCGCTTAGGGCCTGATGAAGAATATGTTGATAAAATAGACTATAGTATAAACGAGGCAAAAAAAACCTCCTTTTTTGAAGGTATGGGAAAATTCTTGCCGTTTATTGAGTTAGATGACCTTTGGCCTGATACCTCTGGCATAAGGCCTAAGTTGCAGGGACCAAATGAGGGTTTCAGAGATTTTATAATAAGGGATGAGGCAGAGAATAACCTTCGTGGTTTTATAAATCTGATAGGTATTGAATCCCCCGGCCTGACAAGCGTTCTTTCCATTGCCAGAATGGTAAGAAAAATGGTTGAGAGTCAAATATAACAGAAAGTTCTGAGAGAGTTTATTTACACCGCTAAAACGCAAAATGTTCTCGAAATTGCAAAAATTCACCTAAATAATCTCTTTGTGTCTTAGCGGATTTTTGTGGTCTTTGTGGTATTAAGGGTGGATTTTCAGAAATCCCCAAAAACAAATTGACATCTTCTGAAAATATGATATATTTAACCTTGTAGTTCTAGGGAGAATTACCAGAATTAAACAAAGGCGTTTAGAGCCGAGGTATCGGTGCTAAACGCCTTAATTATTTGGGGATAATTTTATGATAAAATATATATTCGTAACCGGTGGAGTAATATCCAGTTTAGGTAAGGGGATTGCCTCTGCCTCTATAGGTAAGATTTTAGAGTCCAGGGGGCTTAAGGTAACCATTATGAAGCTTGACCCCTATATTAACGTTGACCCGGGGACGATGAATCCCTACCAGCATGGCGAGGTCTATGTTACAGAGGACGGGGCAGAGACAGATTTGGATTTAGGCCACTATGAAAGATTTACAAATGCCCGGATGAGCCGATTTAACAATGTGACCACAGGCCAGATTTATAATGCCGTAATCTCCAAGGAAAGGCACGGCGATTATCTGGGAAAGACAATTCAGGTTATTCCCCATATTACTAATGAGATAAAGGATAGGATTAAAAAGGTAGTGGATGTATCCGGTGCTCAGATTGTTATTGTAGAGATTGGCGGGACAGTGGGCGATATAGAAAGCCTGCCATTTTTGGAGGCGGCAAGGCAGTTTAGTCTGGACATAGGAAGGGATAACGTGCTTTATATCCATCTTACCCTTGTTCCATATGTAAGATGTGCAGAGGAAATAAAGACAAAACCTACGCAGCACAGCGTAGGCACCTTGCGCGAAATCGGGATACAGCCTGATATACTAATATGCAGGACTGAAAAACCGCTGTCGGATGATTTGAAGGAAAAGATATCCTTATTCTGCAATGTAAGAAAAGAGGCAGTTATTGAGGCACCTGACGTGGGGTCTATATACCAAGTACCGCTGGTCTTTAAGAGTCAGATTTTAGACGAAATAATCCTAAGCCATTTTAATTTAATCTGTAAGTTTTCTGACTTAAAGGAATGGGAGAAGAATGTTGTAGAGAGAGCTATCAACCCAAAACATACAGTTATTATTGCGGTAGTAGGTAAATATATAGGACTGCAGGATGCTTATAAATCTATTTATGAAGCACTGGTTCATGCGGGTATTGAAAATGATACAAGGGTAGAGATTAAAAAGGTAGATTCGGAGCATATAGAAAAAAGGGGTCCCCAGAGTTTTCTAAGAGATGTTGGTGGTATTCTTGTGCCCGGCGGTTTTGGATACAGAGGAATTGAGGGTAAGATAAAATCAATCAGATTTGCCAGAGAGAATAAAGTTCCTTTTCTAGGGTTATGCCTGGGAATGCAGTGCGCGGTTATTGAGTTTTCCAGAAATGCGTGCGGTTTGAAAGAGGCAAATTCTACCGAGTTTAAGCCAAAAACAAAATATCCAGTTATATGTCTATTGGAAGAGCAGAGGAAAATCAAAGACCTTGGCGGAACAATGCGCATGGGAAGTTATCCCTGCAAGCTCAAGAAAAATACCCTCGCTTTTAAGAGTTATAAAAAAGGCGTAGTTAATGAGCGTCATCGCCACAGATATGAATTCAATAACAAATATAGAAGGCTATTTAAGCAGAAGGGTATGGTTTTCTCAGGTATTTATCCGAATAAGAATCTAGCGGAGATAATTGAGTTAAGAAACCATCCCTTTTTTCTAGCTGTTCAGTTTCATCCCGAGTTTAAATCCAAACCCGACAATGCCCATCCCTTATTCAGAGAATTTATAAAAGCAGCATTAAAGATATATTCAAAAAATAGGTAATAACATTTATATCTACCTACCAATCCCATATCCTTTAATTTTTATTTACAAGTTATAATCCTGTATATTATAATACCGCCTAATTAGCTAAAAGGGATAGTTTATGAAAAAATTTGGTTTTGATAATAATAAATACCTAAAAGAACAAAGTCAGTCCATTTTAGAGAGGATCGGAAGATTTAAGGGGAAACTATACTTAGAGTTTGGTGGAAAGCTTCTTTATGACTATCATGCTGCAAGGGTTCTACCGGGGTATGACCCAAATATTAAAATAAAATTACTTAAACAGCTTAAGGATAAGATAAATATTATCCTTTGTATTTACGCAGGAGATATTGAGAAAGGGAGGATAAGAGGAGACTTTGGTATAACCTATGATGTTGACGCCCTCAAACTTATTGATGATTTGAGAGATAACGGTCTTGAGATTTTGGCAGTTGTAATCACTCGTTTTGATAATCAACCGCAGGCAGTCAGGTTTAAAAATAATTTAGAGCGTAGAGATATAAAGGTATATTTACATTCAGCTACAAAGGGATACCCTACAGATGTGGATACAATAGTTAGCGAAGAGGGTTATGGTAAGAACGTATATATTGAAACCAAAAGCCCTATAGTGATAATTACAGGACCTGGCCCGGGAAGCGGAAAATTAGCAACATGCCTTTCCCAACTCTATCACGATTACAAAAGAGGCATAAGGTCAGTTTATGCAAAATTTGAGACATTCCCAATATGGAATATTCCTCTAAAACATCCGGTAAATTTAGCCTACGAAGCGGCAACCGCAGACATATCGGATTTTAATCTTATTGACCCGTTTCATTTAAGCGCCTATAATCAGAGCGCCATAAATTATAACCGCGACGTAGAGATATTTCCTGTATTGAAGAGGATATTAGAAAAGATTACAGGCGGAGAGCTTATATATCAGTCTCCTACGGATATGGGAGTAAATAGGGCTGGCTTTGCCATTGTTGATGATGAAGTAGTAAAAGAGGCTGCAAAGCAGGAGATAATAAGAAGATATTTTAGGTATAATTTTGAAAATATTATGGGTATTGAGAAAAAAGAGACCGTTGAGAAGGTTATCCTGATTATGGAAGAGTTAAAATTAAAATTGGAAGACAGAAGGGTTGTTGAATTGGCTAAAAAGGCTACCTCTGAGATAAAAAAGAATAATGCTGCCCAGATAAGATGCGGTGCAGCTATAGAGTTAAATGATAGCAGGATTATTACAGGAAAAAACTCCTCTCTTATGTCCGCCTCTTCAGCAGTTGTCCTTAATGCCATAAAACAATTAGCTGATATTCCCGATAAGATACACCTTTTATCTCCACATATGATAGAGCAGATAAAGAATCTTAAGAAGAATATTTTATGTTTAAAACAAGAGATATTGGATTTGGAAGAGACCCTGATTTGTCTTAGCATGAGTTCTGCTACAAATCCTACCGCAGAAATAGCTATGGAAAAATTGAGAGAATTAGAGGGTTGCGAGGTGCACCTTACCCATATACCCTCTCCTGGGGATGAGGCAGGCTTAAGGAGATTACGAGTTAATCTTACTACAGATGCTAATTTTCCTTCAAGGGATCTCTTTTGGGGATAAATAAATAGCATTTACAAAGGGGTTACCAAAAAATGAGTTTTTTTACCTGCAGAGATATGAGAAGAGAGGGGCAATCCCTGATAGTTTGGGCAATCTCACAAGGAAGAAAAGCCACTTGTCTTATTGATAGAAATCTATCCAAAAAACCTCCCTGCCGTTCTGTAATACCCACAATGTCGCTGTCTTAAATTTAATATAATCCTTATAAAATCCCTTAGATTATATTTTGGTATTGAAGATTTCGTTATTAAGTGGTAAAATTACAAAAAAATGAACAGGATAAGAGGATATTTATTGATTTTTAGTATTACATCAGTTTTTCTAGTGTATTCAGCTGCTTTTGCAAAAGACCTACCAAAGCAGTTTTCTTTTACAGAAGAAGATTCCCTGAGCGAATGGCAGGAGAAGATATTTAAAGGCAAGGTGCTATATTCTGTCACCTTGGAGAGGAAAGAAGGTTATCTCAGTGCTTATAGTAAGGAGTCGGCATCCGGTATATTCTACAAGCTTACCTTTGACCCAAAGAAAGAGCCCATGGTTAGCTGGAAATGGAAGGTGCTTAAATTTCCCGATAAAAAGGAAAATGTGGCCTCCGAGAGCGCTTGGATAGAAAAGGACGATTATGCTGCGAGATTCTATGTTATATTTCCGGGGATTACTTATAACTTAACAAGGAGCTTGGAGTATGTCTGGGATAAAACTATACCTGAGGGGACAATTATGACGAGCCCCTATTTTAAGAATATAAAAATTATAGTTGTGGAATCAGGCGAAGATAATCTTGGAAAGTGGGTTTATGAGGAAAGGAATGTCTATCAGGATTTTAAAAGTGCCTTCGGCAAGGAAAGAAGCCCTGGTCCTGTTGGCGCAATAGCGCTTATGACCGACACGGATAATTCAATAAGCACGGCGGAGGCTAATTACGATGAGATAAAAGTGGGGTATAAAAATGAAACAGAATAAAAGGAAAAGAAAATTTATAGGAACGGCTTTGCAGAAAAAATTATTAGTTCTTATATTTCTATCGGCGGTTATACCAGCGACTATTATAGGAATAAGCCTGTATTATCTTATATTCAACCTCCTTGCCTGGCAGATAGGGATTCCTGAGGCAGTAGCGTATAATCTTTTTCCGGTTGTGCGCAAGGTAAATTTAATTCTTTTCATAACATTGCCTGTTAGTTTAATCTCAATATGGTTTATTGCATTGGAGTTATCAAACCGGATAGCAGGTCCTATCCAGAGGGTGGAAAAGGAACTGGACAATAGGATATCAGGCCAAAAAAGCGGTCCTATATCGGTGCGACAAAAAGACGAGATAAGGCTCTTAGTG
>VGKN01000061.1 GCA_016867055.1 Candidatus Omnitrophota bacterium | reverse complement strand
ACATATTATGTTATGTCTTTCGGTTGCGGTAAGGAAGCCCGTATCGTATTATGGATACATTGTTCGGTTAATAAGGTTTAAGACGTAACCCAAGACGCCTAACGAAACGGGTATCGTTACTCCTACCTTCATACTATAAACAAATTTAATTATACACCCCTAATTTTTCTGCCTCCCAGTGGATTTGCCCCGTTAGAAAAGATTTTTCTAACGGGGTTTAACGGGGTTTGCGAAGTGACTCAATAAATTCAGGGTTTACTTTATATCCGAGGTCTTTTAATTTCTCAACATATTCCTCAGCCTTACCGTACTCTTTTTTAATAAGATAGATATTGGCTAAATTGTAATAAGCATCTGGATATTTTGGATCAAGGGTTAATATTTTGTTAAAATCAGATATCGCCTTTTCATATTCTGCCTTTTTGCTATAAGCGGCCCCACGGTTAATATATAACGTTATATCTTCTGGCTTGATTTTTAATCCCTCTGTAAAATCAGAGATTGCCTTATCATATTGACCTTTCTGAGCATAGGTAGCACCTCTGTTATTAAGGGTTTCTTCATCTCTTGGATTAATCTTTAATGCCTCTGTAAAATCAGCTATAGCCTTTTCATATTCTGCCTTTTTAGCATATATGGTTCCTCGGTTATAATAAGTGCTTGCGTGTTCTGGGTCAACTTTTAATGCCTCTGTAAAATCAGCTATAGCCTTTTCATATTCCTCTTTTTTACTAAAAGCGTCTCCGCGGTTATTATAGACACTTATATACTTTGGATTGATTTCTAATGCCTTGGTAAAATCCGCTATTGCTTTTTCGTATTGGCCTTTTTTAGAATAGGCGGTTCCCCTGCCATTATACGGCCTTGCCTTATTGGGAGACTTCTCTACAGTATCAGACCAAAGGGTTAACTCATCCTTCCAAATAATATTTCTAAAGTAGGTTAGGGAGGAATAAAAGACAAGAAGTATGGCTATAAGGACTATAAATAGCCTAAGGTTATCCCTAAGGAGATGGTATAGGGAGGTTATCAAAAAGAGGCTAAAACCTACCATTGGAAGATATAGCCGATGCTCATTTATTACATCATTTAGGGTTATTAGGCTTGATTCAGGAAGAAGACTTAGGAAGAACCAAAGGATACCAAAAGAGATTAATGGGTATCTGGAATATAGCCTAAGAGTAGTAATTAGGATAATGAATAGGAGAACAAGGCTTATGAATGTAGGTATCTCAAATAGACTCTTTGAGATTGGGTAGTCATAGTCTAAGTTTTGATTTATTGGTATAAATAACAGTCTGATATAGGTTATAAAGACCTTAAACTGGGTTAGGAAATAATACCTTGGCTGAAGTGGTATATTCTTATCTGCAAGTATGCCTTGAGCCTTAAAATACACTGTCTTGGTAAGTATAAGTGTAAGGGGGATAACAACCAAGAGGAGCAAAAAGGGAAGCACATATTTAAGGGTAAGCCTTCCCTCTTTCTTTAGGAAGTAAATCTCAAGTAAGAGTATCAAGAAGGGTAGGGTAAATACTGTCTCCTTGGTGAACATACCCAAGAGGGTAGTTATGAGGGAGGCTATGTAGAAGAGATAGAAAACCAGGGTTTTGTTATACAATAGCCTTGCCTTAAGGTAGAAGCAAAGAGTTAATAGATAGAATAGGCCTGCCAAGGAACTAGTGCGCTGGTAGATATAGGTTACTGCCTGGGTCTGTATGGGATGACAGACGAATATAAGAGCACTCAAGAAGGCTATGAGCCTTGAGTTTCCTACAGTATCCCTGTCATTTATTTTAGGCGTTGAAAATAAAAGGAGGATAAACCAAAAGACAAGTATTGCTGTGCCCAGATGAAGGGAAAGATTTACAAGATGATAACCAAAGACCTCTGTTTTATGAAAATAATAATTTATGGCAAAGGATAAGAAGGTTATGAAGCGTGTAGGCCAGAAGCGAAAGATAGCCCCTAAATCCTTCAGATTTCTTATAGAGGCGTTTTCCTCAATATAGGTCACACCATCAAAGATAAAGGGAGAGCTAAATGTGTGCAAATAGAGTGGTATGCCTAAGAGAAGGAGGAGGGTGATTGCAGGGAAGAACAAATTAGGTTTATAACAAGATTTTTGCATAACATCTTTAAAGGATTTTACTGGAAAGTTCTATCCTAATTAAATCCAAATATTTCTATCAAGGCTTCTATACTGAATAGCCTCTGAGATATGTTCTAATTTTATTTCGTCAGAGTCAGATAAATCCGCTATTGTGCGACTTACCTTGAGTATTCTATCATATGCCCTTGCAGATAGACCTAGCTCATTTATAGCCATTTTCAAGAAGTCTTTTGAAGGGTTATCTAACTGGCAGTATTTCTTTATATGTTTTTGACTCATCTGGCTATTTGAAGAAATTTTTTCAATTTTAAATCTTTCCAGTTGAATTTTTCTTGCTCTGTTAACCCTTTTTCTTATTTCAAAGGAGGATTCAGAGGGTGAGCTTTCAGATAATTCCTTATACGGCACAGAGGGGACTTCTATATGAATATCTATCCTATCCAAGAGAGGACCAGATATTTTTGCACGATAGCGCTGTATCTGGCTTTGACCGCAGTGACAGGTGCGTTTTGTATCGGTAAAATACCCGCACGGGCAGGGGTTCATAGCACAGACAAACATAAATTTGGATGGGAAGGAAATAGATTTTATTGCCCTGGATATATGGACTGTTCCCTCTTCCAAGGGTTGCCTTAAAACTTCCAATACGTCCCTGTGGAATTCAGGAAGTTCATCTAAGAATAAAACGCCATTATGGGCAAGACTTACCTCTCCGGGTTTTGGAAAAGAACCACCACCAATTAATGCTACATCACTTACAGTATGGTGAGGTGCTCTAAAAGGTCTTTTAGTAACGAAAGAGTATTTTGCTGTTAGAGTGCCTGCCACTGAATGAATCTTTGTGACCTCAATTGCTTCTTCAAGACTCATATCAGGCATTATAGTAGGGATTCTTCTTGCAAGCATGGTTTTACCGCTTCCTGGTGGGCCTATCATCAGGATATTGTGAGAACCGCTTACCGCAACCTCTATAGCACGCTTTGCAAGATATTGGCCCTTAACATCCTGAAAGTCAAGCTCATAATACGACTCCTTTTCAAATATCTCATTCAATTCTGATCTGTGGGGAGATATTTTTAAAACGCCGTTTATAAAATCAACCGCTTCTTTTAGGGTTTTTACGCCGAATGCATTTATCCCTTCTACTATTGAAGCCTCCCTTAGGTTTTGATAGGGGCAGATTAGGTTTGTTTTCGTGTCTGAATTTAATGAACTTGCTATAGGCAAAACACCCTTTACTGGCCTAACCGAACCATCCAAGGCTAATTCCCCTACGCTGCAGTAATTTTTTAAATTTTCTTTGTCCAATTGCCCATATGCAGCTAATATTCCAAGCGCTATGGGAAGGTCAAATGCAGTTCCTTCTTTTTTTATATCAGCAGGCGCTAAATTTATGGTAAGTTTTCTGACGGGGAATGAAAATCCGCTATTTTTTATGGAGGATTTTATTCTATCCCTGCTTTCCTTGACCGCAGTATCAGGTAAACCTACTATTGTTGCTCCAGGAAGTCCACCTGAGATATCAATTTCTATCTCTACTGGATAGGCATCTATTCCAAGCGTGGCAGATGAAAATACCTTTGCTAACATATTTAATTACCTTGCTTTTTTGATAATTTTATATTATATTAGCTAAAAATTCAATCTTAATTATCTTCTTAAATTTAAAATGGAGCGATTTTTAACAGAGATATCAAAGAATGGTATTTTGTGGTCTACAGTAATTGCATGGATAATTGCCCAGAGTATCAAGGTTATAATAGGCATTATAAAAGAAAAGAGGTTTAATTTTAAGTGGTTTGTGGGCACAGGTGGTATGCCAAGTTCCCATGTGGCAGGCGTATCCGCCCTTGCTACCTCTGTGGGATTGAGCTTTGGATTTGACTCTCCTATCTTTGCAATTTCTGCCATATTTACTATAATCATAATGTTTGATGCTCAGGGCGTAAGAAGGGCAAGCGGAAAACAGGCAGAAATACTAAATAAAATGATTGAGGATATATACCTTAAACGGGAAATAAAGGAAGATAAATTAAAGGAATTTATTGGGCATACGCCTTTTCAGGTGTTTATTGGTGCGGCTCTGGGGATTTTTATTTCTGTGGTATTCAACCAATATTTCTAAATGAGAAAAAATTTATTGATACTCTTTGTAATAATAGGAGTAATATGCCTGATAGTAGGCATATTATTTTTAAGGGCAAATATAGGAAAGAAGGGTGCGCTAGTATCTGAGGTGACCGAAGCGGATATTGCCTTTAGGCAGGCCAATGCTTATTTTTCAAAAGGAAGGCTTGAGGAGGCAGAGCATTCTTATAAAGAAATAATAAAAGACTTTCCGAATTCTAAAAGGGCAATGGACTCCTTGTATATGCTGGCTCTACTGTATGAAAGAAAAGGTCAATTATTAGAATCAAGGGCATCTTTTTCAGAATTTCTTTTAAATAGACCAGATGTACCACATTCCTCAGACATACGGAAAAAGATATGGGAGTTAAATATGAGGATATTATTCTCTCCCACCCTGACAGCTGATAGCCTAATTTATGAGGTGAAATTCGGAGATACCTTAAACAGCATAGCGAGAAAGTTTAACACAACAGCCGAACTTATTATCAGGGCAAATAATCTGACAAATCCGAATATAAAGACAGCTATGAAACTTAAAATTCAAACTTCAAAATTTTCTATCTTAATAGATAAATCAGAAAATACACTTGCCCTTAAATCAAATGATGAAATAATAAAGTTATATCCTATAGCAACAGGAAGCAACAACTCTACACCCACAGGCGCCTTCAAAATTATAAATAAACTTGTAAACCCGCCTTGGTATACTGAAAAAGGTATAATCCCACCACAAAGTCCAGAAAATATCCTTGGGACAAGATGGCTTGGCCTATCAAAATCTGGGTATGGTATACACGGTACTACAGAACCAAAGACTATAGGAAGCCAGTGCACATTGGGATGCGTCAGGATGTTAAATCAGAATGTTGAAGAACTTTATTCTATCCTTCCCGTTGGCACAGAAGTTACCATTGTAGATTAGATAGGTTAAAATAATATGGATGGTTTTAGATTAGACTTTGAAAAACCAATCGTTGAATTAGAAAGAAAAATCCAGGAATTAAAAAGTTTTACCTCTGGGGAACGGATGGATTTTTCAAGTGAGATTAAGAGACTTGAAGAAAAACTGAATAGGGTGAAGAAAGAGATTTATGGAAGTCTCAGTGCATGGCAAAAGGTGCAAATAGCCCGACATCCCCAAAGACCCTATTCCCTTGATTATATATCTATGATAATGAGCGATTTCATAGAATTTCATGGCGATAGACTCTTTGGAGACGATAAAGCGATAATCGGTGGGCTAGCGATGTTAGACAATAGAAAGATTATGTTTATAGGTCACCAGAAAGGCAGGGATACCAAAGAAAACCTGATGAGAAATTTTGGCTGCGCACATCCTGAGGGATATAGAAAGGCGCTTCGTCTTATGAAGTTGGCTGAAAAATTTGATATACCGATAGTAAGTTTTATAGATACCCCCGGTGCCTATCCTGGCATAGGAGCCGAAGAGCGTGGTCAAGCGCATGCTATAGCGCTGAATCTAAAAGAGATGATGAATATCAAAATTCCCATTATCGTTGTGGTTATCGGAGAAGGGGGAAGTGGAGGTGCCCTGGGAATAGGTATAGGAGATAGGATATGCATCTTGGAAAATGCCTATTATTCTGTTATATCTCCGGAAGGCTGCGCCGCTATATTATGGAGGGATAGCTCCAAAGCGCCTGAGGCAGCAGAGGAACTCAAGCTTACAGCGGATAAACTATTAAAGCTTGGAGTGGTTGATGAGATAATACCTGAAGATATTGGAGGGGCTCACAGGGGACCTCAAAAAACAGCAGAGGCTATTAAAGAGACTCTGCTGAGATATATAAAGGAATTGAGTAATATATCTAGAGAAAAATTGATATTAAACAGATATGAGAGATTTAGGAAAATGGGTATATTTGAAGACAAGGATCATTAAAGAAAGGTATTTATTATACAAGGATATATAAAAATATATAGAAAGTGAAGAGAAACCCTCGGTTTTTAATTATAGGGTCAACTGTTTTAATAGTGATTGTTTTTTATTCGGTGTTTAAGCCAAAGCAAAATGTGGATTACAAGCAGTATATAAAAGGTAGTTCTATATCACTGGGAATGACTAAGGAACAGGTAATTTCCAGTTGGGGATCACCCGATTCAATAAACAGATTTAAAGATAAAAGAGAGACAAAAGAGACCTGGATATACTATAAAAACAGAGAAAGGCCCGCCTACCTTAATTTTCAAGATGGAGTGCTTAAAAAATATAACAATTGATGGTTAAAAAAAACCTCTTGAAACTCCTCAATATAGGAACTCTCCTTTTATGGTTTATAATGATGTTTCTTCTTGTGGACAGAGAAATATACCCTATGACCTCAAAACAAAATGTCATTTCTTACAGGTATTTTCTTCCAAAGGAACTACTCTTAAGGGAACACTGGATGGGTATATATTTTAACGACAAAAAGGTTGGATATTCCAACACAACCGTAAGTGCCTACGAAGAAAAAGGGTTCTCAGGATATGAAATTAGTAACGAAACAGAGATGTTTGTTTTTCTGTTAGGAGAGCATCAAAAGATTTTTTTTAAGGGTAGCGCAATGGTTGATACAAATTACAATCTTAGAAATTTTGAATTTGATTTAAAGACTGGTTCCGAAATAATAAAGGTTATAGGGAAACTTATCAAGAAGGATATTGTTGATTTAAAGATTATAACAGGTGGAGGTATAATTGAAAAGGAGGTGCAAGTACCGAGAGATGTTTTTATAGCAAACATATTGACACCCTTGGAATTCCTTGGAAAACTTTCTGTTGGGAAAACTTTTTTAATAGATGTGCTTGAACCATTTACTTTAACAGTTGAGAAAGTGCGACTTTTTGTAAAGGAAAAAGTAGATTTTATTGACCAGCAGAAACCAGTCAAGGCATATTTAGTTGAGATTGACTATAAAGGGTTAAAGTTGAAATCCTGGGTATCGGAAGAAGGCGAGATTTTAAAAGAAGAGACCTCCCTTGGTTGGACTATTGTAAAAGAACCTATGGAAAAGGCGATTGTGTATCAGAGATACCTGCTTGAGAAACCGCAGGATGTAGCATCGCTTATATCCATTTTACCGAAAGGGAAAATAGATATCACAGACAAAGCCTCTTATATGAAGGTAGAATTGGAGGGATTAAATGTAGATGAATTTGAACTTTCAAATGAAAGGCAGGATGTCTTATCAAAAATACCCTTGAGATTAGAAATAAAGACAAAAAGGATTCTTAAAGAGAATGTATTAGAACTGCCTATTAAGCATAAAGTGGAAGATGAATTTATGGCGCCTTCGAGATTTATTCAGTCAGATAATTATGAAATTGTGCAACTTGCAAGTAAAATAGCAAGGGAAGAGACAAATTCCCTTGTGGTAGCACAAAGGATAAAAGATTGGATTTTTAAAAATATAGGTAAAAGGCCTATAATAAGTATACCCGATGCACTGGGGACATTAAAAAGAAGGGAAGGAGACTGTAACGAGCACAGTTTTCTATATACAGCACTTGCGAGGGCAAAAGGGATACCTACCAAGGTGTGTTATGGACTTGTCTATATAGATGGAAGATTTTATTACCATGCCTGGTGTAAGGTATTTATAGGAGAATGGATAAGTATTGACCCTACCCTGGGTCAGGATTTTGTCGATGCCACCCACATAGAACTTCTCTCAGGCGGGTTAGATAAACAGCTTGAACTTGTGAGACTTCTTGGAAAGTTGA
>VGKN01000060.1 GCA_016867055.1 Candidatus Omnitrophota bacterium | reverse complement strand
CTTGCTTTGTACAAAGATGCAGGAGCTTGAGCAGCATCCTCTATAATTTTTAAATTGTGTTTTTTAGCAACACCTGTAATCTCATCCATTTTAGCAGGATGGCCAAAAAGATGAACTACTAATATAGCCTTTGTCTTAGGAGTTATGGCCTCTTCTATTTTTTTTGGGTCAAGACTGAATATATCAGGGTCAATATCTGCAAATATAGGTATTGCGTTGTTCATTAAAACACTGGAGGCTGTGGCGGTCATTGTATAAGGAGAAACAATTACTTCATCTCCGGGGCCGATACCCAAGGCAGACACTGCTGAGTGCAAACAGGAAGTTGCAGAATTCATACTTATAGCGTGGGTTACCTTAAAATAATCAGCGAAAGCCCTCTCAAGCCGTCTAACCATTGGCCCACCAAGAAATCTATCACCATATCTACCCAAAAATCCTGATAGGAAACCACCGTCCAAAGTTTTCATTGCCTCTTTCTTTTCTTCTTTACCTATTGTATTTGAGGCTGGAAAGGGCTTTTTATTAACAGGCTCTCCTCCAAACAGTGCCAGCTTTTCCTTAGTTATTTTCAATCTTTACCCTCCTCCCTTTTTTCCTAAAGGATTCTTTAATTGCCTCTACAACCTTTAGAGTTTTGAGGGCGTCTGTTCCAGAACAAAGAGGTTGCTTCTCTTTATCATTGAGACATTGAATTAAATTTTCAAGTGCAGTAGCCATAGGTTGCATAAGCCCATTGTTAAAATCTGTAAGATTTGAAAACCTTAGCGTTCTAAGGTTAGACACTCTTGGGTGTTTACATAGCTTATAATATTCAAATATATTTCCAGAATCTTTAATACAAATCCTTCCTTTTGTGCCAATTATATCAATTTCAATGATTCTAAAATAATTATCATTAAAGGCATGAAGTGTAGCAGAAAAACCCTCTTTAAACCATAATCTGGCATCTAAAGAAGGGTCATCCACAGCCGATTCTTTGATAAAATGATACCCTTCGACCCATTCAACCTCCCCAAAAAAGAAATTCAAAATGTCAATCAGGTGAGAACCGTTATTAAGAATTCCCTTGGTATAATAGCAAATCACCTGTTGAATATCTCCTAATTTTTTATCTTGAATAAACTCGCACACTTTTAGATGAGATAAACTCCAGCGCCTAAAATAATTAACTGCTAATATGATCTTCTTTTTTCTGCATATATCAACCATCTCTTCTGCTTTATTTATATCGTCAGAAATGGGTTTCTCGCACCATATTGCCTTGATACCATAGTTGACACTGTCTTTTAGAATATCACAATGGGTATCTACTGGGGTGCAGATACTAAGAATATCTATTTTTTCGCACTTCAACATCAGATTATGGTTGGTATAAAGCCTTTTGGTTCCCCATTTTTTCTGGAATGCATCTAATTTTTTTTCATTAACATCAGCTACTGCTATAAAGTCAATTTTTGGATTTTTACAATAAACTATTGCGTGAGATGGAATCTTTTGCGCAAAAGAATCCTCGCCATACGCACCTCCTATTTTTCCACACCCCACTATAGCGGCTTTAAATCTTTTGTTCATATTCTAAAATTTAAAAAGGGTTTAATTTTTCAGGCACATTTTAGGATACATTTGGAACGATCGTTGAATTTTTAATATCAGAGGGTATTAAACTCATTTTGGTAGAGATAAAATAAGAGGCGTATATGAATATAATCGGTTCTATTATACCTCTATGCCTAAGCATTGTTCCAACATTTCCGCTTGAAATTGCTAACACAGTGCCAATTAAAAATAAAAATAATAAGAGTAGAATATTCTCTTTACTATTATTTCTGCTATATCTAAAGGAGCTTAAAGCACCAAAGAATCCTAATATACATAAAAAAATCCATACAATCTGATAGGGTAATAAAATAATAGACGAAAAGAAATGTTGTTTGAAAGCAACGGCTCAAAAGTTAAATGATACCAAGCATTAATTGTATAAATAACCTTTTGTTTTATAGTATATTGAGTTAGCTCTGGTCCAAAAATTAATAGGTTGTAATTATACCCTATGGCTGTAAGGTGCCCCTTATGCATCCCTTCAGCTGCTCCAAAGATTTCCCTTTCCTTTTCATAAACAAAACCCCTATTCAAAAAAATAAACATTCCTATTAATATCAAACCCACTATAATTAATAATCTTCTTTTTGAAAAGAAATTTAGTACAAGATAAATTAAAATTGTCAACAAGAGAGGATAAAAATATGCCCACTTTGTCAATTTAACCAGAATTAACAACGGCACATTCAAAACTAAATAAGCAATATTCTTTTTTTTAACTGCTAAGACCGAAAAAAAAATTGATAAAAAAGAAGCGAAGAAATAAAGCGGCTCTTTTAATTTTGTAGTGGCGTAGTAGAATGTGACGGGATTAAATAAAAATAAAATAAGAGCAAAGAGAGCAGTTTGTTGGTTGAATAAGATTTTGCTTAGTTTGAAAATAATTATGCCCGTTAAAAGATTGAGCAGGATATTTAAAATGTGAATAAAAACAGGGATATACCCGTAGGCGGCAAAGATAATAGAATAAAAATATGTAATAAAGCCGATGGCGTAACTATCTGCTGGTGGTATTAATTTCTTCCCAAAAAATGCGTCAAAGTAATTACCCTCTGTGCCAATTTCTTCATATAAGTATGCCCTATTAAAATCTATATCTCTTAAGACAAAAGAAATTATACCTGCATGCTGAGAAAAAACATCCCCATCGTCAAAGGCAATACCACGAGGAACACAAAGAGCGGTGTATACATATATAAAACCTAACAAAAGCAGGTGACCAAGAATTGCAATTATGAATATTTTTTTTAAGTTAGGATTTCTTTTAAGAAAAATTGTTAAAATTAATGCTAACAAAAAAAGTAATGGCATGGTTATGAAAGCGTATTTAACTTGCTTGTCTTTCTACTGAAAAGTTGTTCAAATTCACTTTTTAACAGGTTATATTCATTCTCTTTTATTGTTAAAAAATGGTGCATGAGTTGAATTTTATGTTCAAAACCTTTTTTAGTAAGAATATAATGAATCTTTCTAAATTTACCAGGATTTTTTGAAAAATTTTTCACCTCAATAAAACCCTTCTTAATAAGTTCTTTAATTAGATAATTAGTTTTCCCCAGCGAAATATCCAATTTATGAGACAGGAGTCTCTGAGTAGTTGCTGGATTAGCCTCTATCTCTTTAATAATAAAAAAAGACTCTTCTTTTAGATTCTGCTCCATGAGATTTCTAATAGCTTGGATATTCCTATCCAGTACCCCATTTACGTCTAATACTTAATTCAATACGTCCAAGAATCAACTTATCCACAAAAATACTAATCAATGCAATTATTAACATAACTGCGATAACTTGACTCATATCATTCAACTCCCTACCCATCATTAATAAATATCCTAATCCTAAATTAACAAAAAGCAGTTCTCCTGCCATAAGAGACCTCCAGGCAAAAGACCATCCCTGTTTTAATCCTGAAATAATTGATGGCAGAGCCGCTGGAATAATTACATACAAAAATAACCTAAACCTTCTTCCCCCCATATTTCTTCCAGCCTTAATATATAAAGGAGAGACATTTTTGATACCAGAGTCAGTAGCTATTGTAATAGAAAATAATGCGCCCATTATTACCACAAAGATAATGGCTCGTTCGTTTAAACCAAACCATAACAAAGATAATGGCAACCAACAAATACTGGGCAAGGTCTGAAGTCCTAATATTAGACCGCATAAGGTATCATCTATAGATTTAAATTTACTCATTAACAATCCTAGACTGCCACCGAACAAAATAGAAATTCCATAACCTATCAATATTCGCCTTAAGCTTATCCCAATCGCAATCAAAAAGGTTAAATCTTGCAAACCTGCGATCATAGTCTTAAAAACTTTTATAGGAGAAGGAAAAATATATTCGGGCCAAAATTTAAGAAGCACTAAACCTTCCCATAATAAAAATAAAATAATGTAAAAAAATATCTTCTTAATTATCCGTTTTCGCACTAAACTCCTCTTCAAAAACCTTTTCAATCTCAAATTTCAATTCTGATAGAACCAGCCTTGCAATTTCCATCAAGCCATGATCTTCAATGTGTCTCGGACGTTCCAAATCAACTCTGAAAATAGCTTTTATTTCTGTTGGTGTAGAAGAAAAGACAATCACCCTATTACCCAGACAAACCGCTTCTCTTACATTATGAGTAACAAATACGATTGTTTTCTTAGTTATAGACCAGATTTTCTGAATCTCCACATGTAGAATATCCCTTGTTTGCGCATCCAGCGAAGTAAAGGGCTCATCCATAAGTAAGACTTCAGGATTAATAGCTAAAGCCCGTGCCAGCGCCACCCTTTGCTTCATACCACCAGATAACTCATGGATATATGCGCTCTTAAACTTAATCAGATTTACCATGTCAAGATACTCAAGGGCAATTTTTTCTCTTTCCTTTGAAGAAATTTTTTTCAATCTCAGTCCAAATTCCACGTTTTTTTGCACCGTTAGCCATGGAAACAACCCGAGCTCCTGGAAAATAAGGATTCTTTCGGGACTCGCCATATCTACCGACTTACCTTTATGTAACACAACTCCCGAATTTGAACGCTCAAGACCAGCAATTATATTCAAAAGGGTTGTCTTTCCACACCCAGAAGGACCGACAATGCACAAAAACTCACCCTCCTCTATTTCCAGATTTATGTTTTTTAATACCGGTAATTTTCCATTGCGTCCGATAAAGTATTTTGAGATATTTTCAAGTTTTAAAATAACCATATTATTCGTCATGAATAGGGCTTAACCCTTTTTCCTTTAATACTTCATTTAAAATTGTTAAGTCGTATATTCCTGAAAGGTCTGGTAACTTTTCACCTAAAAAACCCTGTTCAAATGCCCAGCGAGCAGAAGTAAATAAGGAGTTTTTAATAGGGTCGTAAGTTACCTCTAATCTACTAAAAGCCTCATCTAAGATATTGACGGGAAGAGACTTTCCGGTTAAACGCTTTAACTCCTCATTTAAAATTTTCTTTGCCTCAGATTTATTTTCGTTAATCCAATTAGTTAATTTAACGTGGGCAAAAATCCACTTCTTAACAACCTCGCGATGACTGCCTAAAAATTTTTTACTTACTATTATATGGGCACTGACAAATTCACCCTTTGGCCAAATTGAACGTTCGTCTAAAAAAAGTCTCCCATTACCTTCGTTAATTAACCGGCTCGCCCATGGCTCTGGTGCCCATGCGCCGTCAATTTCCTTTTTTAGAAATAATGTTAACTGGTCTGGATTAGAAATAGGTAAAACTGAAACATCGCCACCTTTCTCTCTTAAGACAAATCCATGGTCTTTTAGCCATCCACGAAGCGCCACATCCTGTGTATTTCCCAGTTGCGGAGAAGCAATCTTTTTGCCATGAAAATCTTTTATTTCGTTAATTCCGGCATTGCTACGCACAACTAAGGCAGCACCTCCACTGGTTGCCCCTGCCACAATCTTTAAAGCTTCTCCATTTGACTTAACATATCCATTTATTGCAGGATTAGGGCCAATGTAGGATAAGTCAAGCTCCCCGGCAAACATCGCCTCTATAGCGGATGGACCGGCATTAAATACCCTCGGAATAATTTTGACATTATTACCCAATTCTTTTTGGAATACCCCATTTGCTAAACCTATTATAGCTTGAGAATGGGTTATATTTGGAAAAAAACCAACCCTAATTTCAAATTCTTTAGTTTTATCCGAGTTAGAAAAAACAGAAGGTTCCAATAAAAATATAAAAATAGTAAATATAAAAAAAGTAGCAATAGAAATATGTGTAGTAAATTTCATCCTCTTTCCCCCTTTTCTTTTTTAGAAAAAATATATCTGATAGAGAAAAAATTGGGCAAAATGAAAATTCGTCACTTTCTTTTAAAAATTTAGTTATATGTGTTCAAACTTTGAACACATATCTTATCAGTTTTCTTGATGGGTGTCAACAGAATTAATTTGAATTATACTTTAAGGAATTTAATAAGAATCTAAGACCCTTCTCAAGGGGTATCTGTGGGTGCCATTTTAGAAGCCTTTTTGCTCTAGTTATATCTGGACATCGAACCTTGGGATCATCCTTGGGAAGAGATTTAAAAATTATTTCACTCTTGCTATTTGTAATTGAAATTATCAATTTAGCAAGCTTTAAAATAGTAATTTCTTCTGGATTACCAAGATTTATTGGTTCGTTTACATCTGAAAACATTAGTTTGTAAATACCTCTTACCATGTCATCAATATAGCAAAAAGACCTGGTTTGTTTTCCATCGCCATAGACAGTTATGGGTTCATTTCCCAGTGCTTGGGCAATAAAATTTGGTATAGCCCTGCCATCATTATGCCTCATACGAGGCCCAAATGTGTTGAATATTCTTGCGATCCTGGTATCTATGCTATGGACCCTGTGATATGCCATTGTTATTGCCTCTGCAAAGCGCTTTGCCTCATCATAGACACCACGAGGTCCAATTGCATTTACATTGCCATAATAGTCTTCGCTTTGGGGATGAATCAGTGGATCGCCGTAAACTTCGCTTGTAGAAGCAAGTAAAAACTTTGCCTTTTTTGCCTTAGCAAGTCCGAGTGTATTATAGGTACCTAAGGCACCAACCTTCAGGGTCTGAATGGGAAATTTTAGGTAATCCACAGGACTTGCAGGTGAAGCAAAGTGAAGAATATAATCAAGTTTACCATTTATATTTATTTGAGTAGATACATTATGTTTAATAAAAGTGAAATCCTTATTATTGAAAAGATGCCTTATGTTATTTATAGAGCCTGTTATTAGGTTATCCATACAGATAACCTTATGCCCTTCAGCTATTAGCCTATCGCATAGGTGGGAACCGATAAACCCCGCCCCGCCTGTTATTAAAATTCTCATAACTAAATATTTCGTGAGTTGCAAAACTGTTTTATTGTATCAACGACATACTTAATCTCTCTTAATTCTAACTCAGGATACATCGGAAGTGACAAAACGCTGGTCGCTGCAACCTCTGCATTTGGAAAATCTCCTTTTTTGTATCCCATATACTTATAAACCTCTTCCATGTGTAACGGGATAGGGTAATGCATAAGTGTCGTTATATCATGTTCCTTTAAGAAAAGATGTAGTTTATCTCTCTCTCTTATTCTTATCGCATATATGTGAAAAATATGCTTACGGTCAGGGCTTTCTTTTGGTGAAATAAGCAGACTACCTAGTTTATTCTGATGAAATAATCTATCATAAACACCAGCAATTCTTCGCCTCTCGTTGTTCCATTTATCAATATATTTCAGTTTGACATGGAGAACTGCAGCATGGAGTTCATCAAGACGGCTATTTTTCCCCTTGATAACATGATGATATTTGTCCCTTGCGCCATGAGATCGGAGCATCCTCAGATTTTCAGCAACCTTTTTATCATTTGTGACAACCATACCGCCATCACCGTAGGTACTCAGGTTTTTTGATGGGAAGAAACTAAAACATCCGCAATCTCCAAAAGAACCCACTTTTCTATTCTTGTATTCAGCGCCAACTGCCTGGGCACAATCTTCTATAACCTTAAGATTATATTTCTTCGCAATACGCATTATGGTATCCATATCGCAGGATTGACCATAGAGATGTACTGGTACCATCGCTTTTATATTTAAATCCCCCCTTTTTGTTTTAATCGTTTCTTTAATCTTTTCTGTATCTATATTATAAGTATTCAGGTCAATATCAATAAATATAGGTTTTGCTCCAACAGAAACAATTGCTTCAACCGTGGCAATAAATGTAAATGGGGTTGTTATCACCCCATCACCTTTTCCAATTCCCAGTGCAAGTAGTGCTAATTCCAGTGCATCGGTACCCGAAGCAACGCCAATGGCATATCTTACCCCACAGTAACTAGCAAATCCTTCCTCAAAT
>VGKN01000059.1 GCA_016867055.1 Candidatus Omnitrophota bacterium | reverse complement strand
CGCCATCCTCAAAGATACCCAAGCCATTATATTGCGCGCCAGTTTGTTTGTCAGTGATTGATAATGTTCCGTTGGAGGCAATCTCAACTTTAAATCTGCTATTTTCCATAACATTGTTACTTTGGATAACAACCCCTTCTTTTACCTGAGCCCTAGATAAGTTTTCCCATATTGTAGAAAATGCCCTATAGCCAAGAGCGGGAATTTCAGGCATATTGACCACAGCTGTAACGTTCCATCCACCCCTAACAGGTTCGCACTTCACCACCTGTGAATATAAACGAATATCGCCATCTTGAAATACCAAGTTTTTATCAGTAGGGTCTTTATCTACAAACAGATTAACTGTAAGTGTTTCCTGCCTTCGCGGCCAAGGGCTCGGGTTAAATACAACCAAGGGTCTATTAAATTTGGATGTGTCAATCTTTTTAGCGATGTCATCAAGTGCACCATAAGTAACTTCTTCGCTAATCCTTCCTGCCTCATCAAATCTCCTTTGAACATCTCGGGCTACCTCCCGGACATGTGTCCCTGTGATTGTGTCATGGGCAAGCACCTGTATGAGTTTATCCTCTGCTATAGTGAGTGCATTCCAAACCTGTCCATCAGCCTGAAAGTTTGGAACCCCTGCCAACATAGCCAAGATAGCAAATGGCTCAGCCCAACGCGTAAGTCTTCTTGAGAGCTGCAAAAATGGCTGTTTCAGCGTAGGGATATTGGTAGATAGGGTATCAAGATGGGTATAGGTATATTCGCCATTTGTTTGCTCACCACTAAGATTTGCTACTTTAGCCAAATCTGTAGAAGACCCTGCAGCCTGCCAATACTCATTTAGACCGCTAAGTTTTACCTCAAATGTAATATTATCTACTACCTTTTTAATCTCTTCTTGGGGTATATGCGGCCATTCTCTAACCAGCCGTTCAACCAAAGCCGCCTTAAGACCCTCGGCATTATTTTCATTCATACTTCCTATAACCCCTGCAATTGCGGGATTGGGTCCTGTATGGTCGCTTCCGCCCATCATCAACAATGGGATTTCATCTGCACTATCCATACTGAATGGTAAAAGCGATATAACCTGCTTGGCTAACAGCTCAGCTGGTGTAGTACCTTGTTGGTTAAATGCTGCTCTAACCGCACTTAGGGTTTCCATCTGAAATGCAATCCCATTATCTGGAAGGTGCTCGCTTAGTATCTGAATTAAATCTAAAAGCCCATTTCTAATTTCAACATTTGAAGAAGACGGTTTAAAGATAGTCAATAATCGGCTTATCTTTTCTATAATAATCCTTAAGAGATGCTGAAATGGAGTGATACTGTTTTTAGATAGGAATGTGGCATTGCCATATCCTCCTGGAAGGAACCAATGGACTAACACCCTCTCGCCGGTCTGCGCACTCCAGGCATTCAGTTGACGAAGTTCCTCTGGCTGGATATTAAGTCCCCTCCAGAACATTGCCCTGTGAATACCAAGCGATGTCAGCACCTGAGGCAGCTGGCCGGGATGTCCGAATGAATCCGGGATATAGCCTATCGGCATTAGGCGCTCTGGCGGAATATCTAATTGCCTTGCAATCCTTCTTGCGATGAGCGCATTACGGATAAATAGCTCTTCTGCTAAGCGTGTGTCTGGAGAAACCGCCCATGGCCCGACCAAAAGTCTGCCCGAGTTAATATGCTGGCGCAGTCGCTCGCGGGCTCTCTTACGACTCCATAACGGCAATGCCTCAAGATAATCAAGAAGAAGTAAGGTCTGGCCGTCAAGGAGAAAATAAAAATCGGGGTTACTATCTAATGTATCAAGCAGCGAGTCCATCATCTTCACCAAATGGCCGCGGAACTTTGCTAACGGCCAATACCACTCCCTGTCCCAGTGGGTATGCGGCACGGTAAAGACAGTAATTTTCTTAATCTCACTTAGTCTTTCTAATGTCAGCTTCGGAAGACGGCTCGCCCATCCTGCCCTGTCAGCTGCTGCTACTACGCCCACCTCTTCAATTTTTAACTC
Organism: Candidatus Omnitrophota bacterium; assembly: GCA_016867055.1. The sequence continues at coordinate 5,986 of VGKN01000059.1, read as the reverse complement.
CTTTAAAGCCGGAATGGTATCTATCTCAACGAGCTTGATGTCTTTATAACCCTTTTCATCAAGTAATCTACGGGCAATAGGAAGAGATATTTTCTTTGCCGCATCACTAACAAGCCAACCACCTATCAACACGCGCGTAATACCCGTCATATCGCCAACCTCTCCCAACTTAAACACCCTATCTTGCCTTCCATCGTGAACATTCATAATACACCATGCAAGGGAATATCCGATATTCTTATATACATCTTTTGCCCTTTCATCTTGGCTAAGAGCAAGTCTCCTTAACTCGGCAGAGGATACATCCATACCAATACTACGTGTTAACTCTCTTATCCACTTGCCTGCTAAAAAGTCGGTGATAAAAAATGGATCCTGATGGTCTGGCTCTTCCTTCCTCCATTCTTGCTCGGCTTTTGCAAGAACCGAAATCTCTTCAAAATCTGGATATCTATACGCACGATATTGCTGGGCATCTATCATCTCGGCTATCTTCCCGTTAGCCACGCGATAAACCCCTCTTGCAAGCCCGGTTCCCGGTATTAAACATAAAATCTTGCCCTCTTGGAAGGGTTCGCCACGCCTCAGTAAATCCTCAAGATACCTATTCGCCATCAGGGCGCCCTGGAGTAAGCCATCGTTATCCACATTCTGCGGATTAAGTATCCACGGCTGCCCGAGTTTATTCTGGAGGAGTTTATAAAGTTTCTGATTCAATAGGTCTGGAACGTTTGGCACATTTCCTAAAACTATCCCCTCCTTGCTATGAATACCGGGCGCCGATATCCCCACATTGCGGGAAACCATCCAGCCACTTGCCTCAAGTCCTGGTGTATTCTTAAGGATAATCTCTGCCGCTTTAGATACCGCCTCCTCTATACTTACCTTCCCAGCCATTTTCTTAAGCTCTATGCTGTAACGATAAATTACCCTGTCTGTTCCATCCTCAACAAAACCAACCCGCACATTTGTTCCTCCAATATCCACTCCAACCTTAAGGATGCGAGATTTTTGTGTGCCTTCGGCTAACTTAGGCGGAACCTGCCTGCTTGTGCGTATTGTCTTCAAATGCCTTCTGATTCTTACTGTAAGGGAATTCTCTTTTCTAATATTTCGCCTTTCTGTTTCTAAGCTTTTTAAATAACCTCTAAAGACCCTTATTAATTCCTCCTTCATATCTTGGGGTCGTTCTGATAACTCTGCCTTAATATCCTCCCGTCCAAAGGCGCGTATATCTTTCTTTAACACAAATGTCCACAAGGACCAATTGCTTTTAAACCAGATTGACCTTCCCAAAACCTCCTCTAAAAGGTCCTCTATCTCAAAGGGTTCATCAACCCTTTCATAGTTCTCTCTTCGTCCTCGTCATACCTATTCTCAAACTCAAAGACATATCTACCCTCTTGGCTTATCCTTACCCTTATCCTTTCTCCGTCTATTTTAATCTCAAATCCGCGCCTACGCCTGCCCTTTTGTTCTTGCGTGTCTTCCGCGGTAGGTAAGTTCATATTTATAAATTCAATCGGACTCCCTTTATAAAAAGCAACGCTTGCCCTCCTTTTAGCGCCCTTGAGCAATTCCCCTTTCTGTCTTAAGACAGCACTTTGTATCCACCTGCGTAGCTTAGGCACATTTTGCCCGACATCTAAAATCTTGGATAAATCCCGCAGACACCTACTAGGCTGATTAACCATTGCATCCGCATGACCCTTTGCATGCGCCCATATAGGAATTCCGTAAAAACCTGCTACCCTTATCGGCACACTTGGGCTCACAGAAGGGTCATTTCTACCCACCACAAGCTGCCATTTCTTTATATTCCCTTTCTCTGCTAATCTTATAAGAGACATAAGCGGTTGTTTAGAAATGCTGAGCTCTATTTCAGTTTTTCTAACCACATAGGCTAAAAATATCATTGCTGCAATCCTTATTAATCCATCAGGTAGCAATACCCTTATTGGCGACGGAACTAAATTCCTTATATTGTGATATATCTCAGCCTCTCCAAGCATCCAGGGACTATCAATAAAAAGGAAATCTAATTTTATTTGGGGATATTGTGCGCTCAGGCGCTCTGCGGCTAAAAGAGACATAGCCCCTCCGAGTGAAGCGCCCATAAGACCAATGGGTCTACCGCTAAGGTCTATTATCTTTCTTAGCTCACTTTCTCCGCCTGTTTTTACTGCACGCCTCTTGATAAGGTGCTGTTTATTGCCCTGAACGAACATTATCACCTGACAAAACGCACCTATAAACACCTCCCTAAAATTAGCGTATAATTCTTCATTTTGCCTTCTTGAACCGCCATGTATAGGCGCATCGTATAACACTACGCAATAATGCAATCTCGTTAGGTATTCAACTATGGGCCAGACATCTTGCGCCCTGCCAATATCACTATACCCCCAGCTCCACCAGAAACCCTTTCCGCCGCCAAGCCCATGATGGATATAAACCACACCCTTAACCTCGGTTTTCTTGGTCTTGGGCGGCCATATCAACCATGTCTTAAGGTCAAAATGTCCGTAGTCATCATTATCGTAAGGAACGGATAAATCCTCGTATTCATAGCCATGGCGCAGGGGGTTATCTTCCTTATTTAATCTCTCTTCAAATCTTACAAGCGGTTGGATATTAAATATCCAGTCTGTTGCACCTCCTATAATAACCTTTCCTATAAATAAAATAAGGAATACGCTAAATAAGACCATTGTAATAAAAACTGAAACAATATTATATCTACCCAATACAAAGAAAAGTATGGAGTAGGATATAAAAATCACCGGTAAGGTATATAATATCTTCTTAAGGTATCCTTTAATAAATAAACCGGTTAGATTTCTTTGGTCCTTAATATCACTCTGCATAAATTTACCAATCATTAATGCCCGAGTGAATATATCCAACCCCTGTTCAAAAATAAAGGGAAGAGCTATTGAGCTAATAATTGAGGGTAGAATTACTAAGGATAAAAAGGCACCCGTAAAAGGCAATATGCCAAATAACCCCAATAATATCATTAAAATACCACCGCCTACTATAAATGCCCCCAAAGAACATATACGCGAAAGTCTATCTCCTTCTCTTTTAATATATTCCCTTCTTCTATCTCCGCTCGGGTCAACCTTCTTATCAAGATTAGCCAGCATCTTACTTATCCAGACAAAGGCTATAGCCTCAAGGCCCTCTTGGATTTGATAAAATATATCCATAAATTTATTGAAGCGTTCTATATCCTGCTCAGCCCAAGCCAGATATTCCAAGATAATCTTTTTAGCTAATCTCTCCTCAAGGGTTGGGTTTTCGTTATCCGCGGATTTAATTGCTGTCAAAAGCTCTTTTACCTCCCTCGCATTTAAGGGCTTTATAACCTCAATCTTAACCCCATCTATATAGGCGTCCGCATCGCTATATTGAAGTTCCTCATTCGTGTTGATAACTAATTCCTTCCCAAATAATCTTTTATATTCATTGACAAGGCTTTCCTTGCTCCTCATCTTAAGGGCATACGAAACGAATATATCTAATCTCTCGGATAAGCGGTTATAGCGTCCATGCAGGTGGGTAGCATAAACAATTAGTTTTGATTTATCTCTCCCAAGTAAGAGGCTAACAATATAATTGTATACTAAATAGAAATTGCCATACCTAAACTGCCGCAGATAATCCAAAAACCTCTCGTATGCCGCGTCATCATCCTCGTATGTAGAGTGTATCATTGTAATTACCCGTTCCAGTATATTCTCGTCTTTTACCAAACCGCTTATATTGTATAGAAAGTGCGCTATGTCATATGCGGATACTACGCTCTGCCATGTGTCGCCAAGTTTTGCTTTTAATCCCGGATTATCCTGCAGTGTAAAATCATGGATAAAGACCCTATCCTCGCTGCCATCCTCTCTCTCTCCCAAGACCACCAGGAAGTTTTGCGCACCCACCTCGTAATGGCCAAACCCAGCATTATGAACGCCCCTTAATGCCTCTAACATCTTGCCGATTATAGCAAGCTTGCGTTCATCGCTTATCCCCGTATCAAGCAGAACATCCTTTGCGTTTCTTGAGTTTTCTATAAACCTCATTATTACAATACCCTTTATATCCGTTTGCACCGCCCTAGGCACAGAAACCCCGGCATCCCTAAGCGCATTTAACTTCTCGGCCTCAGCCCTTGTTATCTCATTTAGCCTCAACGGCTCTCGGTAAATCCCTCCCAGCATCCTTCCGGCTAAAAACTTAACTAGCCTTAAGGGCATACCATAAATGGAGGGGGTCTTTATATAATATCTCTCACCTTTATCCTCAAGCACTGAGCCGACTGTATCCAAGCTCCTTGCCCAAACTAACCTGTCATCCTGCAGCTTTTTGCTGATACCGAACAGGCTCCAGAAATAATGCCTGTTTATATCCCTTGCTAACTTAGCCTTTTCTTCAAATGACAAACTGTAATAATTAAGTTCTTTAAGTTCCCTTTCGCTTAATTCGCCGAATGCCTGAAGGGATATTATGTGCCTCCTGAGCCAGAACAACATTCTTGCAAATATTTTCTTAAATGGCACTATGTTAATAGCGAGTGTGATAAATATACCAATTATTAGCGGCAGATAAGCAATCGATAAGTAAGAAGCGTAATTAACAATATCTTTTATAAAATTATATGATGTAACAACGCCTGCTTGCTGTGTCATATAAACAAATCTTTTTATTAGCAGATAGTCTAAAAGACCGCTATATACATAAACAAGCTCAACTATTAGCGCTATTGAGATGACTAATAATATTACCCTTATTATCTCATTGTTTGTATCCTTGTGCCTGCGTCCCTCATAGATGGATTGAAAGAAGGCTCTAAGAAATGGAGGGATTGATAATGCCTTTAGCGGAATAGTCTCTGCTCTGATAAGGTATTTATTAATTACAAATGAGCTGATTAAAATAATAACAGGGATACCTATTTTTAGAAAATTCCCGATATTATAGCCGAATAACACATCAGGCAGAAAAGCGACCACTAATAATATAATTGTAAAGGTTAATGGAGAGAGCACCCTTTTAAGTAAAGGCAATATAAAAATTCTTTGTCTTTCTTCCTTAGTCTCCCTTTCTTTTAACCTAAGTTGTTCTTTTAAAGAAAGCGTATGCCTGCTATGGCCTGTTATCCTTTTAATAATTTTCTCAGCGCCATCAATAGGATAACGGGCAGCCCTCATGCGCGCGGCAAGTACATATTTTGATATAAATTTGACACGACCACCATACAAACTAACAAAATATTCATAGTTCATAAATGCTCCTCGTAACAAACCATTTATAAAGAGAGTATTAGCCTTCTCCCAGAAACCTATTGGATAAAACCCTATCATAAGGCAACCTGCTGCAGTAACATAATACGTCATTTCACTCGGCTTGCTAAAGACAATGTCAACCTCCCTTATTATTTTGTTTCTTGCCTTTACAAATGCCCTTCGGCTCAGTATGGCGCTGATATGAAGATAGGGCGAGTCATCCGCGATACTCTTTCTCCTTGCAACCTCTCTAAGCCTTTCCGCTTGCCCTTCGTCCCTCACCAAGAAGTTTCCCTCAACCTCCCCATTTCTTATATCCTCTGCATTCGTTTCTAATATCTCAGTCAATTTTTCAAGCTGTGCGCCGGCGCCCCCGACCGTTGCCAAGAACCTTCTGATTTTCCCTCTTTTTATTTCTTCTGCCTTTCCATCGGCGTATTTATCCCTATCCTCGGTTATATCGGAAGAAACCGGATAGTGACAGACATCAATCTTCTTGGCAGATATTCCACCATCAATAAGGCGCTCTTTAAGATGCTCGCTTATTACCAAAAAGTGTAATGGACCAGTATCAAACGCATCCTCAGGGGTAATGGAGCAATCTGTTACAAGGTGGTATACTGGTATGTTAAGGCCCTCTTTGGCAATCTGTGCTGCTAATCTCTGGGAAGAGATGGGGTGCATTGAGATAATAAACTTGATAG
>VGKN01000058.1 GCA_016867055.1 Candidatus Omnitrophota bacterium | reverse complement strand
AGAAGCCTTAAGGAGATTAATGGCAAAAGGGATAACGGATGACGAGGAAAAAGAGATTATGATTAGTATTTTGGCCGTCCAATCAGAACTTAGTAACAAAGAAAGTTTTGCTGCAAAGATGCTCGATACTCCAGCACAACTTATGATTAAGAACAGCCATACTGAGGAAAAAGAACTAACCAGTACCCTAAGATCTTATATAACTTTTCTTAATTCCCCATATAGATTACCCGCGAATATGGATAGTCGGGCAGCAATACAGGGTATAAGAGAAATTGCTAGGACAAATAGCATACCCCAATCTTTACAGGAAGAACTTTTACATAGTTTATTTAATAAGTTGAAAAATGGAACCAGAGAAGAAAGACTTGCTATATACGGGGCAATTGGTGAAATAACTTCTCATAATAATATTTCTCAGTATGTACTTAATGCAACTTTTATAACCCTACTTGATTCTTATATTTTAGTTCCTGAACTCTTAACTGAACCTGACCTTATATGGACGTTGAGAAATGTTATAGAGAAAAGGGGTCATGAACTTGATTATAGCCAATTTGAATCACTTACAGCAAAGCTTATTTTAGATTTGAAAACTTCAAGGGATGATTCAAAGCGGATAGCAGCGGCATCAGCTCTTGGAGTAATGGTAGAGTTAGGATTACTACCTGCAAATAGATATACTGACACTCGTTTAACTTTACGAGGAATTATTGAAGATGAAAAGGGAAGTAGAGTGGTAAAAACAGCGGCTATCTGGGGCATATGGCGTTTAGCTGTACATAATCAAATTCCTGGAGGTGAAATTGATATAATAGTAAATGACCTTATTAAGTTAATCAAACAAGGTTCTGATAATGAATATCAATTGGCATTGATTAGTCTTAGTAATATGGCTGAGTTAGGTATTATTCCAAATTATTTAATAGTTGATATAAACAATGCTATGTTCAATAGATTGGCTTTTCTTAATACCCGTAGAGATATAGATGAGACACTTAGTGGCATAGTCAGAGTTAATGGTAGTGCAAACGCCTCAATTACAACCGTTATAGGAGCGACTTTCTATAAATTTACTGAGCTACTTTCTGATTTCAATACCAATACCTATATTCGTAGCTCTATACCGCAGGTATTTAGTGCAATAGTAGAAAGAAGGGCGACCCTTGAAGTAGGTCAGATTTCAATGGGAGATATATTAAAGGTAATTTCAAGTTTAGAGAAGAGTGCAAGCACTGATTCAGATTTAACTGTAAGAAGGAATGTAATTTTGTCGCTCGGCAGGATTTACCGTGCAAGGGAAGATACCTTATCTGTTGCTCCTGATGGCACCTCTTATTTAATAGCGGGTGTAAAGTTTTTAAAGGAATTGAAAGATCCACAAACCTCCGGCGAGGTTATTATTGCCTTAGGCGACATTGCAAAAATTTATCCTGAGCAGGTAATGTTGACAGGTTTAGTAAAAATAAACGATTTTAAAATTAGTTCCGAGGATGATACAAAAATCTATCAAGCCAAACTTTATACACTCTGGCGATTAGCTACAACTCATATTGTTGCTGAAGAAGATATAACTTATGTAATAGGTGAATTAAGAAAAGCCTTGCTCAATAAAGATTTTTCCACACTTATTGCGATTGATGGACTTGGATGGTTAGGTTATGCAGGCGCAATTCCTGAGACAGATTTAAGTGTTATTATAGAAGAAATTATTAAGGGTTCAAATTCAATGCCACGCCAGGTATTTCCAGAAGTTCGCGGAGAGCTTGAGAGAAGATACTTTGAATATTCAGTTCCCGCTTATCTAAGAGGCGTGGTTATGATTGAAGATGCTGTTACGGCAAATGCTCTAATGCATATATTAGTTAATCCTAAAAATAAAATAAATGAAGAAGCATTAATTGCTGTTATTAACACTGGATTACAGAACGATTCTATAAAGCACTCTTTAAGTAGGGCTTTAACCTGGACTGTTTATACTGCCCTTACAGATGTTAATACAAAACAAGACATAATTGAAAATATTATACGGCTTGCTTTGGCAGATTTAAAAAACAGCCAAGTGGATATCGGACAGAAACGTCAAAACATACTGTTAGTTGTGAATACGATAAAGGGGAGAGAATTATCTGGTAGTTTACAGGCACTGGTTCTTGAGGCGTTGGCTGATTATATCGCCGATCCTATTGTAGGAAAAGAAATTATCAAACCCATAGTTGATTTAGCTACAAGGCCTACAACATCTCTTAATGTTTTACGTGGGTTCATAATCAAGCTTGATATGTTATCAAATATCCATAACAATGATAAGGCGATGCTTGAGAGAATCAATAAAATTAAATCTGATATAACTAATACCAGAGCTGACCTTAAATCCACCGCTCCATTATACAAGAGGAAGTTCTTTGGTCCATCCGGAACCTTTGGAGCAACCCAGCTCTGGACAATGTACGGAGTTTTAAGGGGTTCATTAGAATATAATCTTGCTAAATGGACTGATAGTTATATTGATGCAACAAGCGGTCTGTTGATTATAGGGTTAAATAACACCTTTACGTATAAATCAGATTTAAATCCATACGTTGGTTTGAAAAATCTTGCTGTTATGATTGACCCACAAGATACAAAAGGCACCTTTTTAGATTCAATTATCTCAGGAAATGATGCTCAGCTAAATAGACTTATAACTATATTAAAAGAAGCTCAAAATGACGTTACGTTAGTTTTATCCCCCGATCTTGGGAGACCTCAACAGACGCTCGCATTTGTTAGATATGTTAACAAGACTATCAGCGAATTAGGTGCCAAAGATAAAATACATATTGCGCTTGCAGTGCCTGCTGACATTTCAGAAAAAACATTGGAAGCTATCTTAAACAAAGAAGACATTTCTTTAATCAGCGAAATATACATCTTTGGTAAACAGTATGGCGCAGAAAGTCAAATTGGTTATCTGACTCCTTATGAACTTTTTGGCACCACTTACCAGAAAGTTGGGAGTTTGGGCAAGCCTATTTCATTAGTGCTGCCAGCAGGCAAAGAGTTGAAATACGATTCTTCATGGATTGAACAGTTAAAGTCAGAATTATCTCCTGGCGGAAGATTATCGCAATACACAAAGGGTGTTTATCATTATGGCTCTCCAGATGAGTTATTCTTGCACAGAGAATCCTCTCAGAAAGCCCTTCAAAAGACAATAGCCGCTATTGGAGAAAAGAAATTGTCAGAGTTTACGAAATTTTATAACAATACCATAGGTCTTGCTAAACAAGGAATAGAGGAGCTAAACCTTGAAAAGGTCTCAAAGGGTTTATGGGTAAATACGCCGTTGGTGTTAAAATTACTATTTGGGCTTCCAATTTATATTTTCTTAATACTAATATTTAATAAATTTATTCAGGCAAAAAGGTTAAAATTAAGATTTTATCAAGAGATATCAGGAGAGATTAAAGATAGAATTTCTTTCTCAGCTGCATTTTCTGCTTATAACTTTAGGATAGTCTGCGCTATTTCAGCAATTATTATGGCAACCTTGGTAATATTAGGAACCTCAATATCCCAGGTTGAGCTATGGCAAGACAGATTTATAGCTTCTGTTACACCCATTTGTAGTATTACTGACATAGGTAAGATTACTCCTTCGGTCACGCCAGAAGAGGTGGCAGATTCTTCTTTGGTCAAAGAGATGACAATGGTTAACTGGAATGGCCTTGTAAGACTTATTTCAGAAAAAGGTCTCGTATTTGATAAAGGTACTATTGACATAAATAAAATAATTATTGGGAATCTCAACGGTAATATTTCTGCAGTAGGTAGCTACCTTGCTGCAGTTGTCTCTGCAAGAGATATGGGAATTATTTCAGATGAAGAAGCCAGGATAAGGATAATGCAAACCCTAAAGATATTTGAAACGCTACCCAAGGATAAAAATGGTTTCTTCTACTCCTGGTACGATGCCCAGACAGGAAAGCCACAGGCAACCACAGGTAATGCTATGGTCAATAGAGAACTCCAGCAGGTTACAGGCTACCACGTATCCTCATTGGATAATGGTTTATTAGATTTGGCTTTGGAGGGTTTAAGAGAAGCTTATAAGAACGATAAGGAGATAACCAAGATTATAGACAACCTGCTTGGGCATAACTACGCTGCATTCTATGATACAGAAAAACAAATGATGAGCATTGGCTACTTTGATGTTCTGGGCGAACTCTATTATGAAACTGCCCATTATAGCAATTGGGGCTCTGAGGCAAGGGCAGTTGTAGCCTATGCTGAGGCAAGGGGAGATTTACCAAAAGGCACTTTTGCAAATCTTAAAGCCAGTATAAGTTCATACAAACAAATTTTAATTACTACTTTCTTCCAGGGCTCAAGCCATCAGGTATTTGTTCCAGAGATATTTATTGGTGAAAGCAGAATGTCGGCTCAGGCAAGGGCAATTCTTTTAAATTATTCTGCCATAATGCTGGATAAGGATATTTTTACAGGTGCTGCAGAAAGCCCCATAGGATACATAGCTAATGCAGGCATTAAGGAAGTTAGCCAAAATGATGTAAGAGAAGACCTCCTTGTTCCGTATGCTCTGTGGCTTGCAGGTTCTGTTAATCCTAAGATGGTAGCAAGGCTTAATCAGTTAAGAAGTGACCATCCTGAGATGTTCTCTGCCCAATTTGGCTTTGTTGACAGCATGGTTACAAAGGATGGTGATTTAGGGAGAGCCGGCACAGTAACACGAAAAATTCTTGCTGTTGACCACGCCTGGTCTATTATGGGTGCGTATTCTGCTATTGATGAAGATGGTGGATTTAGTAAATATGTCAGGCAATCTGGGGTTGGAGAAAAGATAGCTGCTCTATATTCAGGTATGGACAATCAACCACAAGAGGTAATTCCAACAATACAATGGGTTATGGGTAGAGTTAGACTTGTAATTACTTGCACAGCTATATTGATAGCAGTTATACCCGTTTTTATTCTTACCCTTCTTTTAAGACGCTCTAAAGCAAAATCACTTAAACAATCTGCGCAGGTAGTTCCACCTACACTGCTTACTCCTCCGCCACCCTCTCAGCCGGGGACTGTTACTGCTTGGCCTGGACAAGTACCTCAGGTCGTACCATTAGCTGTCCTAGGTGCACGTCCGCCACCCCTTAGGGACTTAAGCCTTTTGCCAAGAGAAAAAGTAGCAAGAGCGATTGTTCAAACTTCTGGTATTAGCATAGATGACATAAATTTTGATTCTATCAGACTTAAATATGAAAGCCAGGCAGGAGGCAGGGTATATGAGGCAAAGACCAAAAAAGGCAAGTTTATAGTAGAGATAATTCCAAGGAGCGATAAAAACAAGTTTTCTTATAACAACATTCTCTTTGCGGACGGTGAATACATAATTGTTGAGAAAAAGACCTTCATTACGACAGAGCCGGTCGGAATTTATGTAAGCCTAAGGCCCATTAAGGGTATCTCCGAAATAGGTGGTGTTCCCCAGACAGAAGAAGATAGAAGAAAAACCTACCTTAAAAATCTCTGGAATTTTATAGGAGAGCAGTTATCTACCACAAAAACAGATACAATTGTATTCAATCTGGAAGATATAACTGAGACCGAATATATTTCAAATATAGCGTTAATTCCTGTATCCAGAGGTTTTTCTCTTAGAGCAGAAAACCAACGGTCTAACACAGAACTTCCTGTTCAAGTTGTCTATTCAAGAAATGCTTCAAATGCGAAGGGTATAGCTTTTACAGAGCTTTATGATATCAAAACCCTTGCACAGGATGCAGATGATAGAGAATCAAAATCCCTCATACCAGAGACAGTTAAGATAACACCCAAGGTTATTCCTCAGGCAGAAATTGAAAAGGGAGATATGCTTGAACGCATTAGCAAGATTGTTAACACCATAAGACAGGGTAGGTATTTTTATGGCGGAGAGGACTTAAAAAAGGCAACAACCCCATTCTATTACTTCAAGGAAGTAAAAAAGGGTAGTTTTCTCCTCCAGAAACTGCCTCTTATTAGAGATCTTGGGGTTACTTTAGGAGTTTCTATTTTATTAGCAGTAGGATTGAATTTCTTATTTATCTCTCCATTTTTATCCTTAGGTTTTATATTAAAGATAGTTGGAATAGGTTTTGGTCTTGCTGTTGGTATTAGAGCTTTATCTACTCGTTATCTTGATGGGGTAAAATTTGGTTTAACAGTAGTAGTGTTTACCGCCGGTTCTCTCTTATTAAGTGTACCAGCTGCTGTATTTTTAGCAATAGGTTCTATAGGCTTAGTATCCCTTGTTAAATATCTATTAGACAAAAAGGCTGGCTTACCGCTACTTGCAAAACTATTACCAGTTGCAATAACGGGACTACTAGCCTCCTTTAATATTATCCCATTCTTTAGTGTAAATTTAGTCTTTTCTGCCTTAGCGGTGTCATATGCAATTTATAAGTTTAAAGAGAAGGGTATTACAGGAGTGACAGTACCTTTGGTTTTAGCCACCTTATCGTTAGCCCTGCTTAAAAGTGGCGTTACTTCTTTAGCGATGATTAAAATAGCTAGCCTTATTGGAGTAGGAACGACGACCATCCTAACAGGTGGTCTTATACCAGCGTTTATGGTAACAGGTCTATTGTTGGGTGGAATTATGTTACTAGTTCCTGTTTTACTTGGCTCAACCCAGGGCAGAAAATATTTAGCCACATTTGGATTTGGTATAAGTTTAGTTTCTCTGATTTTAGGTTCATTTACAGGTGTAATATTTGGAGCTATCTTAATTATACCCATCACTCTTAACATAATTGGACGGATTGTTAAAAGAGATATAGTCTTTACCGGTTTAAACAGTAGACTTGCAGGCTATTTAGGTCTTACTCTTGCCTTAACAGCACTCGGCGGTATTGTATTCTCAAATCTTCTCAACTGGCAGTTAGGGAATTTCTTTGCACTAAATGCTCTATTAATAGGTTTGCTTGGCACATACCACACACCTGTTAAGGTAGCATTAGACTGGGCAGTAACCAGGATTGTGCCGCAGGAGATACCTGTGGGCGTTGGAGAGGATATTGTTAAGACAGGTATAATAGCAGAGAATAAAGATGGAACCTATATTTCTCAACCAGGTTATGTTGCACCTGAACAGAGGTCAGCATTTATCTATACAGTGCGTTTCACCTCTTATGGTGCTCTGGACAGTTCATTCAATTCAATAGATTACACTATCAGAAATAATCAGGCAGAGAATCTAATCTATACAGTAAACTCTGGAACACCTGTCTGGGAGGAAATAAAGCCCCCAAAAGATGCACCTGAAATTAATAAAGAGGTTAACGTAGAGGAATTACAGGGAAAAGGCGTAGATATTATTGATAATACGAAGGGTGACTTTTCATTTGGAAAGTTATTCTGGAGCCATATTGACCCTGTTACCAATTGCATGCCAGAGGCTTTTATGAAAAAGATATTTACAGTGATAGAATATAAAGATGGAAAGGCAAGGGTAGTTGCTTACATAAGACCTCATCCAATTGCTCAAATGGAGTTAGTTAGAGAACAAGAACTGAGAGCAAAGTATCCAAATGTCAAGATATATCACTTCGCAAGGGCTATCATAATGGGCGATAATTCTAAAACTCCATGGAGGACAGACCAGACAACCGACCAATTTAAATCAGGCGCATATACATATCAGTATGAACTCTGGAGAGGGGAGGAATATGCGAATCTTTATGAGTACCTTAGATATTCCTCTTCTGCGACACCTGATATAGGAAAGGGTAAGTTTGATGCGATTATAGGCGCTAGCGGAGACAATATAGAGCAGATGAGAGAAAATGCCTATACAGAATTTGGTTTAGGTAGAGACGCATATGGCAGATTAAGGGTTGTGGATGAGAGTAGGACTATAAAGAATGCAATAATTTCCGATGCAGATACAAGGTGGAGAGCGAACTCCGCATTAGGACTAATTAGAGTGGCTGCACATCCTGCAAATGAGAGGTTTGCGTTAATACAG
>VGKN01000057.1 GCA_016867055.1 Candidatus Omnitrophota bacterium | reverse complement strand
CTTCTTCTATGTCATATGAAACCTCTTCAAAAAATCCGAGATTGAACAGTCGCTCCTTGGAGCGTCTTAGCTTTACACCATCAAATCTATCTCCGGGGAAAATTCTCAACTCCCTCCTTATCACCACATCCTTTGTTTTGGTATTCCCTTTTATTATAATTTTATCAACATAACATACCTCCCCTTCTATTACATTATAGGTTATGTCAATCCGTTCGGTTTTCTCATTTAGAAGGATATCGGCCCTTACGTCGGCAAAGATATAGCCCTTTTCAAAGTACATATCTTGAATGCCCTGTTCTTCTCTCTTTAGTGCATTACGAGAGAAGGTAGCGCCTGCTTTCATCTTGAGTTTGAGCAAAATCGCCTCCTTAGAAAAAACCTGATTCCCCCTTACTGTAATATCCCCTGTCACATATTTTCTGCCCTCTTCTACGACGATATCTATACTTATAAAACGGTTATTCTGTGTATATTCCAGAGAGGGTGTGATCTTGACATCAATAAATCCATTGTCCTCGTAAAATACCTTAAGCCTTTCCATGTCTTCGTCAAATACCTCTTTTTTAAAGAAGCCTGCTGAGAAAAGCCCACCCTTCTTTGTCTTTATCAATTTTAATAACCTTCCGGTCTTAAAGGTTTTATTGCCTGATATTAAAATTTTCCTAACCCTTGACTTTACACCTTCATCTATTACAAATGTAACAAGCGCCTTATTTGTATTTGAATCAACATTTATATCAAAATTCACCTTTGCCAGATGAAATCCCTTCTTTTCGTAGAGTTTATAAATTTCGTTTGCATCCTCTTTTAATTGTCTATTGTCTAAGAATTCGCCCACCCTTGATTTAACAATATCTTGAAGTTTCTTATCGCGTATAGAGCGGTTTCCGCTGAAGAGCATCTGCTTTATAATAGGTTTTTCTGTGATAAGGAAAATAACCTTGAGACCCTCTTCATATTCCTGAACATCAACGCTCACATCTGTAAAATAGCCTAACGAATATAACCTTTTTATATCCTCATTTAAAACCTCTCGAGAAAAAACCTCGCCCGGAGATGTCCTTATCTTCGCGATTATCGCCTGGGTACTCACTGCCTTGTTCTGTCTTACCTCCACCACCTTTACTTTTTTAATCTCTTCCTGTGCTTGAGTCATCAGAGATTTAGTAAAGGGTGAGAATATAAAACCCATTATAGATATTACGATTACCGCCCGCCATATTTTTTTCAAGGTTTATTCCTCCCGTCTTGATAAATTTTCAAACCGCGTATACTCTTTTATAAACGCTAACCATATGGTCCCAACAGGGCCATTTCTTTGTTTGGCTATTATAAGCTCTGCCCTTCCCTTATTCTCCTCTGTTGGATTATAGAATTCTTCCCTAAATAAAAGGGCTACTAAATCCGCATCTTGTTCTATAGCACCTGACTCTCTTAAATCTGCTAGCTGCGGACGTCTGTCTTCTCTTTTCTCAGGAGACCTTGAAAGCTGACTCACTGCTATAAGAGGTAGATTCAGTTCCTTTGCCAGTGCCTTAAGAGACCTTGAGATCTCCGATATCTCCTGCTGTCTATTTTCAGCACTCCTATGACCTTTAACCATCTGAAGATAATCTAATATTATAAGTCCGATATTATGCTGCGCCTTAAGGCGCCTCGCCTTTGCCCTTATCTCAAGAGGGGATATTCCAGGTGAGTCGTCTATAAATATAGGCGTCTCGGATAATCTACCACAGGCTGCGGTCAGGCGTGGCCAATCTGACTGCGCTAAAAAACCTGTTCTTACCTTGTGGGCATCCACCCTTGCATGAGAACAAAGCATCCTTTGAACAAGATGCTCTTTTGACATCTCAAGACTGAATATTACAAGTGGTATCTTTTCAACCACCCCCGCATGCTCGGCTATACAGCTTATAAGGGCGCTTTTCCCCATAGAGGGCCTTCCTGCTATTACTATTAGGTCTGAGTTCTGCAACCCTGCGGTCATTATATCAAATTCATGAAACCCTGTGGGAATTCCAGTAAGATTCTCCTTTCTCTTATAAAGATTATCTATAACTTCCAAACTATCTTTTACCAGTTCTTTTATAGGCGTAATATAGGTTTCTGCCTTTTGGCCTGTAATGTCAAATATCATCTGTTCCGCCTTGTCCAGCAATGCCCTCGCCTCTTGGTTTTGTTCAAAACACTCTGACACTATTAAGGTAGCAGTGGTTATAAGGTTTCTCAATATCGCCTTCTCCTTAACTATATTTGCATAATATACGATATTGGCTGCGGTTGGAACACTACTGGTAAGGGCGGTTATGTAGCTGGCGCCGCCAACCTCTTCAAGGATTCCTTTTTTCTTCAATGATTCAACCAGGGTTAGCACATCAACAGCTTTATTCGCATCAAATAATTCAATAATTGTAATAAATATAATCTTATGGCTATCTTTATAAAAGAAATCGCTCTCTAATATTTCTATAGCCGTAGCAATTGCCTCCTCTTCAATAAGCATTGAACCTAAAACCGCTGTCTCCGCCTCAATGCTTTGAGGTGGAATTTTTTCAAGCGCAAGGTCTTTTATATCCATTTTATTCCTTTACAACCCAGACTCTAATTTCGGTTTTTACCTCTGGATGCAGTTTAAGCGGGACCTGATATATACCCAGATTTTTAATGGGTCCTTCTAAGAGAATATCTTTTTTATCTACCTCTATACTCTCAGATCTTAAAGCCTCTACTATATCAGTGCTTGTAACAGAACCAAAGAGTTTATCCTCTTCTCCTGTTTTTACCTTTACTGTGCAGGATATGTTTTTAAGTTTCTCAGCAAGAACCAGCGCATCCTGTCTCTTCCTTTCTATAATCTCCTGCAATTTCTTTTTTTCTATCTCAAGGGTTTTTAAGTTTTCCTTAGAATACCTAACGGCTAAATTTCTGGGGAGAAGATAGTTTCTCGCAAATCCATCCTTAACCTCTACCACAGAGCCAAATTTACCTAAACCCTCAATTTCTTTCTTTAATATCACTCTCATCCTGTTTGGAATCCTCCATTCTGATAAAATTATAAATATCTCCTTATTCTGCAGTATAAGGAAGAAGTCCTACATATCTAGCCCTTTTTATTGCAATGTTTAATCTTCTCTGATGTGGGGCGCAATTTCCAGATATCCTGCTTGGGATAATCTTTCCCCTTTCTGTTATAAATTTCTGGAGTCGCTGGGTGTCTTTATAATCAATCTCATCTATTTTATCAACGCAAAATCTGCATACCCTCTTTCTAAAAAATCTCGGTCTTTCTCTAAATCTACGCCTCTCTTGCGCTACCATTTATCTCCTCCGTGTCAGTTAATTCTAAATGGTAAGACAAACCTCTTTTTGGATTCTGGGCTTTGGTATCTGTCATTGGTCTCTCAGAATGGGATCTCCTCGTCTGCTTTTTTTCCTTCGTATGTCTCAGGATATTCCGCCGCCGGCTCCTCAGGAACTGCCTCAGAAAATTCTGTTTCTTTAGGGCCTATTGCCTCAGCCTGTTTTGTCCTTGCCAAGAATTGAACTCTGTCCGCTTTCACCTCAAGGGTGCTTCTCTTTTGCCCCTCCTGTTCCCAGGCACGATACTGAAGTCTACCTTCTACAAATACAAGACTTCCTTTGCTTAGGTACTGATTTACTGTTTCAGCCTGCTTCCCCCACGTCACAACTCTTACGAAACACACCTCTTCCCGCTTCTCTCCTGATTGAAGCATAAATGTCCTGTTTATAGCCATAGAAAAACTACATACAGCTGTGCCTGAGGGTACATATCTTAACTCGGGGTCGCGCGTTAGGTTCCCTATCAAAAATACTTTATTTAAAGTAGCCATTGTCACCTCCAAAAAATATTACTCTTTTAAGAGTATAAGAGTCCTGAGAATAACCTCATTTAATCCAAAACTCTTTTTAACCACTGATATAGAAGAAGGGTGCATTTTAAAATTAAATAACACATAAATTCCTTCTTTAAACTTCTTAATTTTATAGGCCAGCATTTTTTTGCCGATATTCTCCATTTTTTCTATCTTGGCCTCATTTTTTTCCAAGGTATCCTTTATCGTAGCTATCGTCTGTTCAAGCTTATCATCTGTAAGTTTAGGACTTAATAAAAACATAGCCTCATAGTTTCTCAATTTTTTCCTCCTTTAATGAGTAGGCAATTTGTAGAATGAGTTCCATCTGCGAATTAATCCCCACCACTTTTGATAAAGTGCTTGAGACAAAATCTACGTTTATCATTACCCTTCCTCTTTAAATCTTGTTATCTATTCTTTCCACAAAAAGTGGTGGGGTCAAATTCAACCATTATCCGCCAAAGTTCTGTGGCGGATGGGCTTCATTTGAATTAAATCTATTCATTGCTACTTCTATGCCCTCTTTTATCCAAGTGTAAAGGGCATCACAAGAAAATTCTATTATCTTTTTTAACTCTAAGATTTCTTTTTTCGTAAATTCATCTAAAACATACACCGAAAGTTTTTTAGATTCCAAACGACCTATTCCCATCCTGAGTCTGTTAAACTCCCCTGTGCCAAGCGCTTCAATAATTGACTGAAGTCCCCTGTGACCTCCATAGCCACCCCTTGCCTTAAGTCTAATTCTTCCAAATTCCAAATCCGCATCATCCAAAATCACCATTAAATCCTCTAAATCTATCTTGTGTAAGAAAACCAATCTCCTAACACACCTACCCGCCAGATTCATATAAGTGAGTGGCTTTGCAAGCATTATCCTTTCATTGGATATCCTACCGCTTCCAGATATAGAATCCAAGGCGCCTCTCTTTAACCTTATACCACCTTTTTTTGAAAGAACGTCTATGATTTTAAAACCTATGTTATGTCTTGTGTTTCTATAATCTCTGCCCGGATTTCCCAAACCCACTATTAATTTCATAATGGGTTTATTCCCTCTCCTTCTTTGTTTCTTTTGTCTTTTCCTCCTCCTCAGGCAATTCCTTCTTCTGTTTTATAACCTCTGGCTCCTGGGCCTCTTCAGCTACAGCTGCCACCTCTACCTTCTCAACCTTTGGAGCCTCTACAGAGAATACCACTGCATCGGTTTCAGTAATTACTTTTATACCGGATGGTATCAGAAGGTCATTTACATGAAGAAGATCCCCAATTTTTAAATTTGTAATATCTGCTTCAATAGACTGGGGTATCCTCGTAGGAAGACATTCTATATGCAATTCCTTTAAAACGTGTGCCAGCACACCACCTTCCTTTACACCAAGACATTCGCCCTTTGGAATTATGGGAACATTAACCTCTATCTTTTCGGTAAGGGATATCTGGTTAAAATCCACATGAAGCACTGCATCTGTTAAAGGGTTATGTTGAATTTCCTTGATTATAACTGTCTTATCCTTAATTTTTTTATCGGACTTAAACTTTAAGGTTATTATTACATTCTCCCCTGCCTGCGTATGGATAACCCTATGAAAATCCTTTTTGTCAAATTTGATACTTAAGACCTCTTCTGCCTTTTTATATACGACCGCTGGTATAAGACTATTCTCCCTTAACTTTTTTACCGCCTGTTTTCCCTTTTCTTCTCTAAGTTGTACCTCTAAATTCACCTGCTCCATATTATAATCACCTCATCTATCAGTAACGTAATCGGTCCATAACACGTAATCAATAAAAATTTTAAAATTACTCCTTTGCACATTGTTTGTTAGGCATTAGTTTGGCTATACAAACAACGAGCTCACGGATTCTTCATTGTGAATACGCTTTATTGCTTCACCAAGAAGTCTGCTGATGGATAATATCCTTATCTTTTTATTCTGCTTTTCCTTTGAAAGAGGTATTGTATCAGTAACCACTACCTCCTTTAATGGACTTTTTTCTATTCTCGCGATAGCGGGGCCTGAAAATATGCCGTGCGTTATACCCGCATAGATATCCCTTGCGCCTGCCTCTTTTAAGGCATAAGAGGCTTCTGTTATAGAACCCGCTGTTGTAACCTGGTCATCTACAATAATAATATTTTTGCCTTTTACATCTCCAAGGATATTCATCACCTCAGAATTCTGATAATCAAGTCTTCTTTTATCAACTATGGCAAGATCTGCATTTAGTTTTTTTGAAAATGCGCGCGCCATCTTTATCCCTCCCACATCAGGACTTGCTACTACAAGATCTCTAAGTTTTAATTTTTTGTAATATTCTATTAATACAGGCGCTGCAAGCAGATGGTCAACTGGAATATCAAAAAAACCTTGAATCTGACCTGCATGCAAGTCTATGGTTAACAGTCTATCCGCACCGCTGGTTGTTATAAGATTTGCAACGAGTTTTGCGGTTATGGGAACACGAGGCTGGTCTTTTCTATCTTGTCTTGCATACCCGTAGAAAGGTAAAACCGCTGTGAGCCTCCTACTAGAGGCCCTTTTTAAGGCATCTATCATAATTAAAAGTTCAACAAGATTATCATTTACGGGTGGGCAGGTAGATTGTATGACAAATACATCGCGACCCCTGACGTCTTGATTTATCTTTACCCGAATTTCACCCTCTGAAAACTTAGATATAAGGGCATCTCCTAAAGGAATCTTAAGGTATTTACATATCGTCCTCGCTAAAGAAGGGTTTGAATTACCAGAGAATACAACAAGTTCATCTTTCATTTATGAGGTCTCCTTTTTGAACTTTTAAGTACCTTCGCAGGCACCCCCACCACAATGGATTTATCAGCTATATCCTTCCCCTTTGGCACAACGCATCCAGCACCAGTTGTAGCTTGCTTACCCACCCTTACAGGTGCTATAAGGATTGTGCCACTTCCGATAAACGCCCCGCTTCCTATCTCAGTTTTATTTTTGGTTCTCCCATTATAATTCGCAGTTATTGTACCCGCTCCGATATTCACCCCAGAACCAATAGTTGCATCTCCTATGTAACTGAAATGATTTATCTTTACTCCTTTTTTAACGTGGCTTCTCGTTACCTCAACAAAATTTCCTATTCTTGTATTATCCTCTACGGTTGTTCCACTCCTTATCCTGCAAAATGGTCCAATGGAACAGTTTTTTCCTATATTTACATCTGTTTCAATAAAGACAAAAGGGTATATCGTGGTATCTTGCCCAATTATTACATTACTGTCTATAAAGGTAGTGTTTGGGTCAACAATTGTAATACCCCTTGACAATAGTTCATCAAGAATTCTCTTTCTCATAATCTCATAGGCAAATGCTAAGTCTTTCCTTGAATTTATGCCTGTTATCTCAGAAGGGTCATCCGTAATATAAGAGGTTATCTTATCCTTATGCCTTTTAAATATCTCTATTGTATCAGTGAGATAATATTCACCTTTCCTTATCTTTGACATAAACTCATCCAAAATATTAAAAATCTTTTTTGAATCAAAGCAGTACGCGCCTGAGTTTACCTCAAGTATCACCCTTTGATAAATTGATGTATTTTTTTCTTCAACTATCCTTATAACCTCCCCATTATCATTTCTTATTATGCGTCCATAACCTGTGGGGTCTTTAAGTTCGGCACTTAAGAGAGTACATACTGCATTTTCCTTTCTATGTAGTTTTATCAAATTTAAAAGGGTATCTACTTTAATAAGTGGGACATCTGCGCATACCACCAAAATGGTTCCCTCAAAGTTTAACAAGGCCTCTCTCGCACTATAGAGCGCATCAGCGGTTCCCAAGGGTTCTTTCTGAATAACTATTTCAGTGTTAAAATCCTTCAGATATTCCCTTATAAGTTCTGACTTATGCCCAATAATAACTATAATCCTATCTAACCCTGCCTGTCTTAAGGTATTTATAATGCACTCTAAAAGTGGCCTTCCACCTAATCTATAAAGCACCTTAGGGGTATTGGACCTCATCCGCGTACCTTCTCCCGCAGCTAAAATAACTCCAGCTATATCCTTCAAAACAATACCCCTTTAACGTTAAAATTAAAAATCTTTAAATATTTTGAATCTTGGATTTTGATTCTTGAATTTTCTATGCCACTCTTTTTTTGGCTTCTTTCT
>VGKN01000056.1 GCA_016867055.1 Candidatus Omnitrophota bacterium | reverse complement strand
AAACAGCCTCTGGCTGGCAGGGCGATGGTTTAAGACAGGTTTCATCATCTCCGCCAATAATCTCATCAAAATATTTTGCGATACCAAAGTGTTCTAATTGCGCCTTGGCAAATCTTTTCCTTTTGTTTGTAATAACGGCTTTGGACTTTTTACTAAAATGCTCTAACACTTCCAAAACACCAGGGTATGGTCTGCTTGTATCAAACATATGCTTGTTATAATTTTCCTCGTATATCTTAAGGGCTTTTTCTAAAAGAGATGTATTTTCCTTTCCAAGTGCATCCCTTATAAGTCCTTTGATTCCATAGCCTATAAAGCTGGAAATTATATTGTCCGGCCTTGGCCTTAACCCAAGGTTTTTAAGGGTATTATTTACGGAATTAACTATATCTTTTTTTGTATCAATAAGGGTTCCATCTAAATCAAAGATTATTAAATCTACCTCTTTTATGGTTTTCATCTAAAGATTGCCTGTTTTACAAATCTTTGCATATTCTAAGGCGCTATTTCTTATTTTACGCGACTGTGTTTTATAATCCACCTCTATAAGCCCAAATCTGGGAGAAAAGCCTTTATCCCATTCAAAATTATCCAGAAGCGACCAGTAGATATATCCAAATACCGGGATATTCTCACCAATTGCCTGCTTAACCTCTCTTAAGTGTCCTATTATAAATTCGGTACGCTCATTGTCATCCTCAGTACATATACCATTTTCTGTAATAATAAGCGGTAATTTATATCTTGAGAATTCCTTAAGAATCCGATATATCCCTTCAGGATATATCTCCCATTCTATAAAGCTACGCCTTCCTGCATCTCTATGGTGTAAAAGAGTGCATACCTCACCTAAAACTTTGGGTATGGTAAAACCTGCATTTCTTACAAAATCCCTTGAATAATAATTTATCCCTATAAAATCAATAGCCTTCTTAATAGGCAATCTCTCATTAAAAATTCCTGGTAGAAATACCCTGCCATCCATAATAGCCTTTACAAAAAAATGATTTGACATATTATGCCTCAGGGAAGCAGAGATTCTATCTTTTAACGACCCTTTATGGCAGGGACTAAAAACTAAGGTATGGTTTGAAAATCCCACCCTTACATCCTTAGAGTATTTTTCCCTTATCAATAGGCGTATTTTCTGGTATGAAAGCACATGGGCAAAGATTAAATTCTTAACCACTTTCAAAAATAAACTAAAGTTGCTTTTGCCCGGAGGCCATTTTCCAATAAAATAACTCTGATACGCATAGACCATAGGCTCATTTAGGGTAAGCCAGTAATTTACTAAGTCTCCGTATTCTTTTGCTACCCTTTCTACAAAGACCGAAAAAATCTCTGGCGAGTCAGATTGCTCCCATCCCCCTTTTTTACAAAACCAGAGTGGTAGGGTAAAATGGTTAATAGTAACTATAGGCTCTATGTTAAGTGATTTTAATAAAACAATAACCTCTCTATAATGGGAAAGTGCCTCTTCGCTAAACCTACCCTGCTGGGGCTCAATTCTACTCCATTCAAGGGAGAATCTATGGCAGTTATGATTTAACCCCTTCGCGAGTTTAAAATCCTCTTTAAATTTTAGGTAATGTTCGCAGGTCTTTCCTGACGGCTCTTTGGTCCTGCCAAGGGTTTCCCACTCCCACCAGTCATTTAAGATATTACCTCCTTCAACCTGATGAGAAGAGGTTGCAGCGCCCCAGAAAAAATCTTTTGGAAAGTCTGACATTATTTTACAAATTACGAAACCAGAAGACAGAAAACAGATAATAGAAAAATCTGACCTCTATCTTCTGGCTCTGACAAATATTTAAAAAAAACTATAATATGTAAACCAGATTATCAAAAATATAGGTAGCACCAAAGTAATAAGGAGCGTCCACATACCATATCTTTCAACAATTCTACACCAGGGTTCACATAGTCTACCCTTGGTCAAGCCTCCACAGGCGAGTTTACACCACCACTTTATCAATGGGCTATTTGCCACTTTCCAGTCTTTACATTTACTCGGTATCATTTTATTATCTTTTTTTATTGCTATGTATGGTATAATAAGTTTTTGAATTTAAGATTATTATATCATAACTATAAAGATAAAATGAAACTGATATTAAAATGGCTTTGGCTATTTTTACTGGTCTTTATAATTTTACAGCCTATCCTTTCCTATAAATCCCTTCCAGATAAGATAGCCGTATATTTTAATCTTTTTGGAGAGCCGAATCTCTGGGTAAAAAAGACCCTGTTTTTTATTATATTATACCTAATTATTGGCATAACAAATATAGCAACGGCATCCATTCCATCTCTTTTGAAAAATGCTCCGAATTGGATGACGTGGTTTATCCCGAACAAAGATTATTGGCTATCCTCATTAGAAAACAAAAATGAGTGCATAGAAATTATATCTATAACCCTAAGGGTAGTTTCTCTTTTTATCAATTTAATCCTATACTTACTTTATCAATGTATATTAGAATTCAACATAATATGTGTTATATACACCCCTCTTAAACTTATCCCCGCCTTAGAGTTAATGACCCTTTTATTCTTATTATTCTATCCAATGCTTAAATTAAGAAAGCCCAAAGAGGCAAAGTATATCTGGAAGGGATAAACCCCGTTAGAAATATCACAGCGTGATACGCCATTTCTAACGGGGTAAAATAAGAATATTTTAAAGTAGTTCTCGCTGAAAAATACATACTTATACCACTAAAATGTAGAATATCCGCGAAAACGCAAAAATCTTTGCGCTCTTTGCAGTGAGACCGACAAAAACGCGAAGGACTTATTTTGCGCTTTAGCGGTTACGCCTTTGTGGGATTTAGCGATTCTGCGGTGTCAAAGTAATGAATATAGGTAACCTAAAATTAGAGAGCTAAGGGATATAAAAATCAAATATATCAATAGAATCTTCGTTCCAAATTCCTTCTTTAGCACCAGAATCGTTCCGTAACTGGTGATAGGCCCAACCAATAACAAAACCATCCCTGCTCCAACATTCATTCCCTGTTTTATAAGCACATCTACTAAGGGTACAGTAGCAGTAGAGCAGATATATATTATAAGCCCAAATACCAAACTGAAAATATATCCGTAAACTCCCCAGAGATTCCTCTTAATCCATACACCCAAAGGAATAAAGGTAGCTACAATTGCCGCCAGAACTATGCCTAAAAGGGTCTCCAAGCCTATCTCCTTTGGCATATCCCAAAAGGCAAATTTAAAAACGAATTGCATACGTTTTAAGAAACCCTTCTTATGTATATGCGGGGAGAGCTCTTTGCAATGCAGGCATATCTCTTTTTCGTTTTCTTTAACTCTAAAAGGAATCTTATTACCTATAATACCTATAAACATACCCATCACAATTACTGCGAAGAAGAGGAAAACAGTAAATTTTAAACCCAAGAGTCTATAGGTTACAATAAGCGCGCTTACTGAGGTTGCAGGCGTTGCTACCAGAAATGCCAGAATAGGCCCTAACCTTGAACCTTTTTTATAAAAACTCACCGCTACCGGAAGGGCGCCCCAACAGCAAATCGGCAAAATCGTTCCTGTGATGGTAGAATAAAATATTGCCTTAAGGCCTTTGTTACCCAAGTTTTTCTCTACCCATGCACTTGGAACAAACTCGTGTATTAAACCACTTAAGAAAAATCCCAGGGCTAAAGCAGGTAATATTTCTATAAGATAACCTTTTAAAATAAGAATAAATCTATCCATTTAACTACAACATCCCTTATCTTTTTTATCTGTATCCTTTAAGCCTTCTCCTTTTTTCATACTACCGCAACCACAGCCCACATTCTTGATAAGAAATGCACCTACTATTAAAACTGCTACAAGTATTATAATCTTCCACATTTAAACACCTCCTCAAATGAGGCCACAACTTATGGAGCGACAGCGAACATAAGCTGTTCTTCTT
The DNA here is from genome assembly GCA_016867055.1 of Candidatus Omnitrophota bacterium. The sequence goes on along the minus strand of VGKN01000056.1, from coordinate 4,193 downwards.
TGAGTCGCCTCTTAGTTTGGCCGAATTTGACCCCGCACCTTTTTACTCTAATCTTAAACTACCTCGGATGAAGGTGCGGGGTATATCATTATAAAAGTCTCCTCATAAATTACCTACCCCATATAAACCAGACAAATAAATAAGCAGCGCTTACTGCGGCTAATGTAAAGGGCAAACCAATTTTAACAAAATCCTTAAACTTAACGGTGTAGCCCTCTTTTTTAAGTAAACCGCAGGCAACAATATTTGCTGATGCGCCAATAGGAGTAATATTACCGCCTAAACTTGCACCAATTAGTAAACCAAAAAGAAATAAAGAAGGATTTATTGCAAGTTTATTAGACATAGATATTGCCACTGGAAGCATCGCAGCCAAAAAAGGAACATTGTCTATAAACGCGGAAAGAAACACCGACATAAAAACAAGTAGGGTATACCCTAAGAATATATTCTCACCCACAATCCCTGAAAGATAACCTGAGACTATCTCTATCCACCCTGTTATGGTAATACTGCCTACGAGAATGAATATGCCAACTAGAAAGAATGTGGTTTCCCAATCTAAGGCCTTTATCCCATCTAATACAGGAGTTTTATTTATAAACTTTTCCCAAAGCATAGAAATAATGCCAAATATCATACAGATTACACCCGCCATATAGGAAAAACCGATATCAAAGAAAGAAGAGACTGCCAACAGAATTATCAGGCTTGTTAAAATAATTGTGGGAATCCAAGTTTTTATCTTCTCCAACGGTATAAGTTTAACCTTTTCTTTTTGTCTTCTAAAGATGAAATACAAAACTACAAAAGAGGTTATTGCCCCCAGTTCTACTGCAAAGAATATACTGGGACGACCCTTATAAAAAAAGAAATCCCCGAAATTCATCTTGGCAAAACCGCCTAAAAGCATGCTTGGAGGGTCTCCTATTAAGGTGGCTGTGCCCTGTAGATTGCTTGATATGGCAATGGCAATCATCATGTTCGTTGGATTTATCTTCAATTTTTTGGCTAAGGAAAGGGCAATAGGCGCAACAATCAAAACAGTAGCCACATTCTCTACGAATGCCGAGATAAAACCAGTTAATAGGCATATTAAAAGTATTGCCCATGCAGTATTTTTTGCCTTGTCTACAATTATCTCGGCAAGATAGGCGGGGACCCTGCTTTCCATAAATACATTTGCAACTATCAATGTCCCTACAAATATCCCCATCACATTCCAGTTTATGGAAAGAAACGCCTCCTTTAATGAAACTGTGCTGGTTACTAAGAGTAGGAGGCTTGAAGCCACAGCAACAATAGTTCTTCTCTTAGGTAAAAAAATAAACAAAACATAAGCAAGTATAAATACTATTAGAGCAAATATTCTATGATTCATCTACTAATTATCCTTTCCAAGTTTATCGCCCAAATCCTCTATGAGACAGTATAGGCCTTTTATCAACCCTGACATTCTTTCGTAATCTAATTTTTCATAGGTATCCTCATATGTGTGATAGTAGGGGTATCTATAGAATGCAGTATCTGTAATCATCGCTGCCTTATAGCCCTCTTCCCAGAATGAGGCGTGGTCAGAGAAGTTTACTCCGGTGATAAGGCTTACGCCCACCAAAGTTTCAACCTTTAAAGCAGAATGTCTTTTAAACACCTCTTTTATATATTTAACAAATTTCCTTGAGCGAAAATCTCCAACAACAGCAATAAAATCTGCCTTATCCGGATAAAAAAATCCTAAGCCAAGAGGATAACCTTGAGATTTTGGCTCATTCGAATAAAAACCTACAGACTCAAGGCAAATCATAAGCAGGATATTCTCCTTGGCCTTTCTACACTTATGAGCATATATACTACTTCCCATTGAATTAGTTAAAAAGAAGGGGGGTTCTTCGTTTGTGAATGCCGCAAACCTTATAGTTCTTTCAAGGGGCTTATCAAATAAAATCCGCGCAAGTTCTAATAAACATGCTACGCCCGAGGCATTGTCATCTGCTCCGCTTGAACCAAGGACTGAATCATAATGGGCTCCAATAATTATAATTTCCTCAGGTTTTACATCGCCTTTTTTCTCAGCAACTATATTGCTAAGTTTTTTTCCTTCAAGGCTATATTCGTTAAGTTCTATGCTATAACCAAATCTCTTGAATTCTTCTATTATATATCCTTTAGCTTCCTCCAACTTGCTGTAGTTAAAAAAATTTCTCTCACCTATGTCTTTAGAAAGTTTTGATACATATGTTTTGATATTAGAGGTAGAAATCTCGGGTTCTATATTTGCCGGTATAATGGGAGAGCCTCCTACAAGAAGGTGTATGAATAAGATTAGACAAAGAATTTTAATTAAATTTATCTTTCTATTTTTAAAATTTTGTATCTGACGGTTCCTTTTGGAATCTTTACTTCAACTGCCTCATCCACTCTATGACCTAAAAGAGCCTTTCCAACGGGTGAGCTTATTGAAATCTTATTCTGCGAAAAGTCTGCCTCTTCTTGGGAAACTAAGGTATATATACATTCTTCCTTTGTTTCTAAATCCATTATGGTAACCTTTGCGCCTATCAAAACCCTATCTTTATCTATAGCCTCTTCGTCTATAAGACTTGCGTTTCCTAATTTATTTTCAAGTTCCGATATTCTTTTTTCAAGGTGCGCCTGAGCATCCTTTGCTGAATCATATTCGGCATTTTCTCTTAGGTCTCCCATAGAACGCGCATGCTCAAGATGTTTTGCAATTTCCATTCTTTTTACAGTTCTTAGAAAATTTAACTCTTCTCTCAACTTTTCATAGCCTTCTCTTGTTAAAAATATCTTGGCCATTTCTCAAACTCCATTTTTTCTCAAAAATTCGTCTATCCTCTCCAAAAATTCTTCTCTATTAATCAATATCGCATCATTGTGTCCACCCCTCATCATATAAAACTCTTTGGGCTCGGGCGCTTCTTTAAAGACTTTCTTTCCCAAATCAAATGGCACTATTTCATCATTCTGGCTATGGATTATAAGTTTTGGGATTTTTATACCTTTAATTTTATAAAGCGAATCATACTTCATAGAGACCATAAGCCACAGGGGTAAGAAGGGGTATATTCTTTTCGCCATATCCTCCGTTCGCGTAAAACAGCCAAAGGTTATAAGAACTTTCGCATTAACATTTGTTGCAAGGTCAACTGCAACTGCTGAGCCCAAAGATTCTCCATAGATTATAATCTTTTCTTTATCAATATCGCTTCTTGACGAAACATAACCATAGCTGGCTTCTGCATCTAGATATGTCCCTTTTTCGGTGGGCGTGCCCTTACTTTTTCCATAGCCCCTGTAATCAAATATGAATACACTTAAACCCAAGTTATGAAACATCTTTATAAACTCTAAGCGATGGCTTATGTTACCCGCATTTCCGTGGCAGAAAATTATAGTCCCTCTTGAGCTGTCCTTAGGAACAAACCAGCCATTTAACAATTTATTATCTTTTGTCTTAAAGAATATATCCTCATATAAAAGACCGACTTCTTTCGGAGTAAATTCTATGGGTCCTATTGGAAAATATATACTTCTTATTTCAAAGTATCTAAAATAAAACCATCCGCAGGCTAAAATAATGAGTAGGATAAAAATTGTCCCTGGCATCTTATTTATTTTCATAAAAAATACTAAAGACGGGATTACTCATTCCTCTTTTCCTTTTAGCGAGGTTGAGGAAAAAGCCTCCTTTTCTTCGATGGGGGTAAAGGGCCTTCCTTCTATAAGTATAACATTATAATAAATTATCTTCGGTATGCGCATAACAACACTTCCCTCTTTATAACTAAAAGCCAGTTGTGTAGATTTTGTAAATTCTTCAGTATCAGGAGACACCATAGTAACGGAAAGAGGTTTAAACTTAACTGGGATCTCAATAGAAAAATCAAGCTGCTCCCGTATTTCATAATCCTCATATAAATGATTTATTAGATGTATGGAAACAAGATATGCCCTATCTCTATACTTGTTTACTACATAGGATAAGTTTTTAACCTTTGTTGTTATAAGCGGAGCTATGCTAAATTTCTCTATGGAATGCTCTTTAGGGTCTTCATTCCACTGAACAATCTGTTGCTGATATAAATTAGAGTAATAGTTATAGAAATCAACCAATCTTTTTAATTTATCATAAATATTTATCTTTGGAGTTTCTTCTATTATAACTGGCGAAA
>VGKN01000055.1 GCA_016867055.1 Candidatus Omnitrophota bacterium | reverse complement strand
TTAAGTATATCTATCTCTCTAAAATTAATCTTTTCTGTTAGATTGTTTTTTTCAGCATTTATCCTTGCTATACCCAAGGCTCTCTTTGAATTTTCAATAGCGAGTATTCTACAATTGGACAGAAATTTTGTCAAACTTATTGCTATATTAGCTGTGCCTGTCCCAATGTCTAAACCATACACGGTTTCCTTATCCTTAAATAACTCAATAACCCTCTCCACCAAAACCTCTGTTTCAGGTCTTGGTATAAACACACCTCTCTCCGTTATAAATTCTATGCCCATAAAGGAAGAGATGCCTGTTATGTATTGAAGGGGGACTCTTCTGGCTCGCTCATTAAGCAGATTTTTGTATTTAGTAAAGATGGTATCTTCTAACCCTTGAAAATCGTAAAATCTAAACCGTTTAACTCCCAGAAGATACATAAGCAAAACCTCGGCCTCATTTCTGGCGGAAATTATGCCAGACTCTTTTAGATAATCTTCTGCATATTTAAGTACAAAAGATACGTCCCTTGAGCTAGTCTGTATCATATTTTTCGCTGGATAAGCTGGAATTAAACGTCAGGCTTTTCTCATTCACTAAAAGGGCATCAATGAATTCGTCTAAATCACCCTCCATTATACTATCAAGTTTATGGAGGGTTAGGCCTATTCTATGGTCCGTAACGCGCCTGTCGGGGAAATTATAAGTTCTTATCTTCTCGCTTCTCTCTGCAGAGCCTATCTGGGACTTTCTGTCGTTTGATATCTTGCTTTCCTGTTCCCTCTTTAACCTGTCAAGAAGCCTTGCCCTTAAAACCCTCAAAGCCCTGATTTTATTTTTAAGTTGAGACCTCTCATCCTGACAACTGACCACTATCCCCGTGGGTATGTGTGTAATCCTTACGGCTGAATCTGTTGTGTTTACGCTTTGACCTCCATGGCCGGATGAACGGAATACATCCACCCTTATATCCTTGGGATTTATCTCAAGTTCTATCTCTTGGGGCTCCGGTAAAACCGCAACAGTTACTGTAGAGGTATGAATTCTTCCTGATGCCTCGGTAACCGGAATTCTTTGGACGCGGTGTACTCCGCTTTCAAATTTAAATCTCTTGTAGGCACCCTTTCCCTTTACAGAAAATATTATCTCTCTGAATCCCCTTGTTTCAGTTAAGGAGGTATTCAACACCTCCATCTTAAAACCCTTCTGCGTTATATACTTAGAATACATCCTAAATAAGTCTGCCGCAAAAAGACTTGCCTCCTGCCCACCAGTGCCTGCGCGAATTTCTATTATTGCGTCTTTATTTTCTTGGGGATCATTGCCTATAAGAAGATTTTCAAGTTCAAGTTTGTTTCTTTCTATCTTATGATTCAAATTAGCAAGTTCCTGCTCAACTAACCTAACAAATTCATCCTCATGCTTCTTGGCGAGCAGTTCTTCAAGTTCCTGCTTCTCTTTTGAAAGCTTTTTATAATCTCTAAATTTTAATACCAGATCCTGAATGTCCGACATCTCCTTTGCAAGTTTAGAATAAAGGTCTTTATCCTGGATTACCTCTGGTTCGGTCATCCTTTTCTCTAATTCAATATATCTGGTTTCAATAGCAGAGATTTTTTCAAACATATCGGTTATTCGGTTTTAAATTTTTTCTTAAATTTTTCAATCCTACCTGCTGAATCAACAAGTTTCTGCCTTCCGGTAAAAAAGGGATGGCACTTTGAGCATATCTCCACCTTTATATTCTGCTTGGTAGAGCGCGTATGTATTACCTCTCCGCATACACAGGTTATGGTTGTCATTTTATATTCTGGGTGTATCTTGTCTTTCATTTATTCACCTCCAATCATAAGCCCTTAGGTTAAGATTGAAGTTAAGAATAGAAATCCTAACCCTTTTTAATCCTCTTCTATCTTCAACTGATTAAGGCTCATTAGAAATTCTGCGTTTGTCTTCACCTTTGAAAGTTTTGCTATCAATAATTCCATTGATTCTATTGAGTTAAGTTCATTTAATGCCTTTCTTAAAATCCAGATGCGCTTAAGTTCCTCTGGGTCTAATAATAATTCCTCCTTTCTTGTATTTGAGCGCTTTATATCAATTGCAGGGTAGATTCTTCTCTGGAATAAATTTCTGTCAAGGGTTAATTCCATATTCCCAGTCCCTTTAAACTCTTCAAATATAACATCATCCATTCTGCTTCCTGTGTCTATAAGGGCGGTTGCGATTATGGTGAGACTACCCCCTTCTTCCACATCCCTTGCAGCCCCAAAAAACCTTTTGGGTTTCTGAAGGGCATTTGAATCAACGCCTCCAGATAGAATCTTTCCGCTGTGCGGTACAACTGCGTTGTGAGCACGCGCAAGCCTGGTTATACTATCCAATAATATTACCACATCCCTCTTATGCTCTACTAGTCTCCTTGCCTTTTCTAATACAATCTCGGCAACCTGGACATGCCGCTCTGCGGGCTCATCAAAGGTTGAGCTTATAACCTCTGCTTTAACAGAGCGCTGCATATCAGTTACCTCTTCAGGCCTCTCATCTATCAAAAGGATTATAAGGGTAACGTCTGGATGATTCTTTGTTATGCTGTTTGCTATCTTCTGGAGGAGGATTGTCTTTCCACTATAGGGAGGAGCGACTATAAGACCACGCTGACCCTTTCCTATGGGTGTTAATAAATCCATTATCCGAGTAGAAATTTCCTTCGGCTCTGTCTCAAGAATAAATCTATCATGGGGATAAAGAGGTGTTAGGTTATCAAATAAAACCTTCTCTTTGACAAGTTCAGGATTCTCGTAGTTTACTGCCTCAACCTTAAGGAGTGCAAAATATCTTTCACCCTCCTTGGGTGGTCTTATCTGCCCACTTACAATATCGCCTGTCCTTAGGTCAAACTTTCTTATCTGACTTGGAGAGACATATATGTCATCCGGGCATGGTAGATAGTTGTAATTCGGACTTCTTAAAAACCCAAATCCATCCTGGAGTATCTCAAGGACACCCTCGCCAAAAATGAGCCCGTTCTTCTCTGCCTGACCCTGTAGTATTCTAAAAATAAGGTCTTGTTTTTTCATTCCACTTACATTATTTATGCTTAAACTCTTGGCTACCTTATTTAACTCTGAAATCTTCATCTTTTTAAGGTCATCAATGTTCAAATTAGCTGTATCCATTATCCTCCTCCTAGTTAAAAATCAGGGTTTTCTATTGGTCTTAAAAAAATTATTTTCTAACACAAATCCAGTAAAGTAAACCCCGTTAGAGAACTTCGTTCTCTAACGGTCTGCTGCTTGCGGTGGCATTGTTGTCTACCGACAGGTAGAAAACCACCGTCAGCTTTAAGCTAAGCAGAGATAACCACCGATTAAAATCGGTGGCTTTCTCTAACGGGGTAAAACTTTTTCAGAGACCTCTTCTATTTACAATGTCAAATATCCTCTTGACCTGCACCTCTGTATTTGATCTTGTAGAATCATTATCAATGATAAAATCTGCAAATCTTTCTTTTTCTGTAAGGGGTATCTGGGAGTTCATTCTTTTTTCAATGTCTTTCCTTGAAAGTCTTAATTTCTTAATACCCCTTTTAAATTGGTTTTGACGACTTGCCTTTACTACTATAACCGTATCCACCAGATCTAAGAGGTCTGCCTCAATTAGAAGCGGGGCATCCACTATAACAATAGACTCCGGGGTTTTCCGCCCTATCTCATCAAGCCTGTTTTTTAAGGACCTTATGACAGCTGGATGAATAACTCTGCATAAATTTTCAAGTTCCTTATTATTTACAAATACCTTTTTGGACAATCTCCTTCTATCTATCCTTCCCTTCCTATCTAATATGCCTTTTCCAAAGTTAGAAATCACCTCTTTGTAAATACTCAAATCTTTTTCCAAAAGGAGGTGAACAATCTTATCAAGGTCAATTACATATGCGCCTAATTTTCTAAAAAATTCACTTACAGTACTCTTCCCTGTGGCAATAGCTCCTGTTACGCCTATTATCTTCATTTTACTTATATTTTATAGAGGTTAAGTTTATATAAAGTTCAAGATATTTCTTTGCTGATGCCTTCCAAGAAAAATCTGCATTCATTCCTCTCTGTATAACTGACTTCCAGGCTATCCTATCACTATAGAATGATAGCACTCTATCTATTGTATTAAGAAGTGCGCTGGATGAGTATTCAGTGAATACGAAGCCATTTCCTGTGTTGGGATTTTCTGTTACATCAACTATTGTATCGGCAAGTCCACCAGTTTTCCTAACAAGCGGAACTGTCCCGTATTTTAAACTTATAATTTGACCGAGACCGCAGGGTTCATACCTTGATGGCATAAGAAATATGTCAGAGCCAGCATATATCTTTTGGGCAAGCACAGCGTCATATCCCAAGGTAACAGAAACCTTATTTGGATGGTTCCTTTTTGCTTCCTCAAATATTCTATGGTATCGCTCTTCCCCTGTTCCAAGAAGAATAAACTGTAGTGGTCTTTTCAGCATCTCGGAAAGACAGCCCGCTAGAATATCAAGACCCTTCTGGTCCACCAGCCTTGAGATAAGCCCGAAAAGAGGAATATCTTCATTTACCTCTAAGCCTGCTTCATTCTGAAGATTTATCTTATTGATATACTTATCCCGAAGCATTGAAAAGGAATATCTCTTAGCGATAATCTTATCCTTTGCAGGATTCCAAAGGTTATAGTCTAACCCATTTAAAATCCCAAATATTTTTTTTGAGTGCTCGGTTAAAAGTCCGTTTAAACCACATCCATATTCCTCGGTTTGTATCTCTTTGGCGTAGGTAGGGCTTACAGTGGTTACAATATCTGAAAAGATAATTGCGCCCTTCATAAGATTTATCTTGTCATAGTACTCAAGTCCGTTAATATTAAATAACCCCCGGTCCAAACCCAGCCTTGGAAACCCCTCTTTAGAAAAAATCCCCTGATATGCCAGATTATGAATAGAAAAGATGGTTTTTATATCCTTATAGAACTCGTCTTTAATAAAAATATTTTTTAGATATATAGGAATTAGCGCGCACTGCCAGTCATTTGAGTGTATAATATCAGGTTTAAAATTTAGCTCTTTAAGAAGCTCAAGGGTTTTTCTTGAATAGTAGGCAAATCTGTCAAGATTGTCTGGAAAATCTCCATTTCTATCGCCATACAAAGCATCCCTAACAAAATATGTATCATTTTCTATAAAATGTACATTTATATTTTTTCCTATCGTAGCAGTCTTCTTATCAATCCCCTTATACTTAGGCATTGCAATTCTTATATCTACGCCCAGCTTCTCTAAGGCTATGGGGAGTGAACCCGATACGTCTGCAAGCCCACCAGTTTTTACAAAAGGTAAAACCTCGCTTGAACAGAATAAAACCTTAATAGATTTTCTCACCTAAAGCTTCCTTCTATGCTTCTAACCAATTATCAGCAGATTTTAGTGATACCTTAATGGGTATTTTTAGTTTAATAACATTTTCCATAATATCCTTTATTATAGGACCAGATCTTTTGACATCCTCCCTTGAACAATCAAATACAAGTTCATCATGAACCTGGAGTATTGGCTTACAGTCTAAACCTTTATTCATTAGCGCCTCATATACCTTTATCATCGCAAGTTTAATCAAATCTGCGGCTGAGCCCTGTATTGGCGTATTTATGGCGGTGCGTTCCGCAAACTGCCTGATTTGAATATTTGTGCTTGAGATATCAGGGATATAGCGTCTTCTATTAAAGAGAGTCTTTACAAAGCCGTGTCGTCTTGCAAGGTTAATCTGCTCATCCAAATAAGTCCTTACCCTTGGATATCTATTGAAATATGAATCTATAAATTCCTTTGCCTTTTGAGGCTCAATCCCTAAATCCCTTGAAAGCCCATAGGGACTCATACCATAAACTATACCAAAGTTTACTGTCTTAGCAATGTCTCTCATTTTGGGGGTAACCGCCTCTTCCTTTAGATTAAAAATCAGACTTGCGGTATGTGTATGAATGTCTAAATCCTTTTTAAATGCATCCATAAGGGTTTCGTCTTCGCTTAGATGAGCCAGAATTCTCAATTCTATCTGCGAATAGTCTGCAGATATTAGAAGATTTGAATTATCCTCCGGTATAAATGCCTTTCTGATTCTTCTGCCTGTCTCTGTTTTTATGGGAATATTCTGTAGGTTAGGATTTGAACTTGAAAGCCTTCCTGTCTGGGCAACTGTCTGGTTAAATGAGGTATGAACCTTACCAGTTTTAGGGTTAATAAGTTCTGGCAGGGCATCCACATATGTGGTCTTGAGTTTTGAAAGTTCTCTGTACTCCAAAAGGGCCTTTGCAATAGAATGGGCCTTGGCAAGTTCCTCAAGAACTTCTACATCCGTAGAATAACCTGTCTTTGTCTTTTTAACGGTTGGTAGTTTTAACCTTTCAAATAAAACCTCTGCAAGTTGCTTTGGTGAATTTATATTAAAGGAGCATCCTGCTATTTCATATATATCATTGGTTAACCTTTTAAGTGTCTCTTCCATTTCAGAAGACAACCTACGAAGAAGCTTGGTATCCAATCTTACGCCGTTTATTTCCATCTGGGCCAATACATCTATTAAGGGGAGTTCTACCTTATAAAACAACTCATCTAAATCATACCTTTTAAGATGCTCCTTAAGTATGCCATAAAGTCTAAACGTTATATCCGCATCCTGACAGCCATACCTGTAAATTTTCTCTAACCCCACCTCTATCATACTCAGTTGTTTCTTCTCTTTTCCTATCAATTCCTCAATAGAGGTAATTTTGGTATTTAAATATTCCACTGCTATATCATCAAGGTTATGATTAGGTTTGGAGGGATTAATCAGATATGAGGCGACCATGGTATCAAAGTAAATACCCTTAAGGTCTATTCCTAGATTTTTTAAGATTATCTTTTCATACTTTATGTTCTGACCTATCTTCCTGTAATTAGGGTCTTCAAATATATCCTTTAAAGAATGAAATATGTAATCAGGCTCTAAAAGGTATTTCCCTTTATTAAGGATTGCTATATAGTAAGCCTCTTTATTCTTAAAAGAAAAGGATAAACCCACTACCTCCGCCTGCACTGGGTCTTGACTTGTAGTTTCAAAATCAAAGGAAAAGATTTTTTTTCCTTTTAATTTCTTCAAGAAATTTTCAAAATTTTCTCTTGTATCTATGAGATTATAGTCTAAATCTTCTTTTGTTGAATAAGAAGGTGCAAAATCTTTTAAAAGGCTTTTAAACTCAAGTTCTTTAAATAAGTTAAACAACCTCTCTTTGTCAGGTTCCCTAAGTCGCATCTCTTCTAATTCAATCTCAATAGGTACCTCCATATTAGAGGTTGCAAGCGTTCTACTTAACATCGCCCTATCCCTATTTTTCTTTATACTCTCTCTAATTCTTTCATTTTTCAGCTTGTCCAGATTAGAAAACAAATTATCAAGACTTCCAAACTCTTTAAGGATGCTCACCGCAGTCTTACGGCCTATACCGGGTATTCCCGGTATGTTATCCGATGAGTCGCCCATAAGCGCCATGAGGTCTACAATCCTACTGGGCTCAACTCCAAAATTTTTTCTAACAGTTTCAATGTCATAGACAAGGCCTTCCTTGTAGGTATTATAAACCCTTATCCTATCATTTACCAATTGCAGGGTATCCTTATCGCCCGTTACTATAAATATCTCTAATAGATTTTTAGATAATCCCTTAGCAATTGTTGCCAGAATGTCATCAGCCTCAAAGCCTTCTTTTTCAAAGCTCTTTATCTTGTAAGCATGTAATATCTCTTTTATCGGCTCAATTTGAACCACGAGTTCATCCGGCATCGGTTTTCTATGAATCTTGTATTCCTCGTATAGTTTATGCCTGAAGGTTGGCGCCTTTAAATCAAATGCAACTGCTAAATAGTCAGGTTTTTCCTTTTCAATAATCTTATTAAGCATTGTGACAAAACCATAGATAGCATTCGTAGGTTGCGCCTTTGAATTTGAGAGGCTCTTTATAGCAAAAAATGCACGATAACAGAACGAATTGCCATCTATAAGAAATAGTCTTTTTCTATGCATTTAAAAATTAAGATATATTTTATTTCCAGATAAACTCTGGCGGGGTCTAAGGAATAAACATCATCGTA
>VGKN01000054.1 GCA_016867055.1 Candidatus Omnitrophota bacterium | reverse complement strand
TCGGTTGATATCTGTATAAATCGACTTATTTTACTTTTTCTAACAGCCTCCAACAAGATAAAAACTCCATAAAAATTTGTCTTAACAAAATCGGTAGAGTTAAGGATTGAACGATCGACATGTGTGGAAGCAGCAAAATTAATAATTACATCACAATCTTTTATAATTACTTGAACAATTTTTGAATCGCATATATCACCTTTTATAAATTTGTAATTTGTATTATTCTGCACATCCCTTAAATTTTCTAAGTTTCCACAATAGGTAAGTTTATCTAAATTTATAATTTTATATTCAGGATATCTTCCTAAAATATACCTGATAAAATTTGAACCGATAAATCCTGCTCCACCTGTAACTAAGAGTTTCATCTTCTCTTTATTTAATCAAACGTGGGATATAGTTCACCCCGCACCACGAGGAATCCCCGCCTGTCAAGGCGGGGAGGAATGAGGGTGTTATCCCGAAGGGTTCTTCCCCGAAGCCACGCCTGTACCTCAACAGGCTCGGTATGGTGAGCGAAGTCGAACCATAAAGGCGTGGAGCGGGGTTCACTATTTAATTTTTTAAAAATTAAGGTTGGTACCTGTAAATAAAATTCTTTTCGTTAAAATTTCTTAAATTTTTTAGAAACCAGCATATTTGCCCTTAACAATGAGTCAAATGTTCCACTATCAGACCACCAACAATCTAAGATATCAAATTCCATTTTTCCCCATTTAATGTATCTGTTATTTACATCAGTAATTTCAAGTTCACCCCTACCCGACGGCCTGAGCGTTCTTATTATGTCAAAGACTTTATTATCATACATATATATACCTGTTACTATAAAATTTGACTCAGGCCTTTTTGGTTTTTCAACAATTTTAATAATCTTATTTCCTCTTATAGTGGCGACGCCGAAGCGCCATGGGTCATTTACTCTCTTTAATAAAATCCGCGCCCCTTCCTTTTGCTTTTTAAAATTCTCTACAAATTTATTGATATTTTCTCCTATTATATTATCGCCCAACATCACCAGTATTTTAGAATTATCTGCAAAGTGTTCTGCAAGGCTAAGCGCCTCAGCAATACCGCCTTCACCCTTTTGATATGTATAATGAATGTGTTTAAGTCCGAACTCTGAACCATTGCCCAAAAGTCTTAAAAAATCCCCTGCATTATTTCCTCCTGTAACAAGCAAGATATCACGAATACCAGCATCTACAAGTGTTTGAATGGGATAATAAATCATAGGCCTATTGTAAATAGGCAATAGATGTTTGTTTGTAACCTTTGTGAGCGGGTCAAGCCGCCTACCAAGACCACCGGCTAAGATTACACCTTTTAGACTCTCGCTCAAGATTTTCTCCAGTTATAATTTATGTTATTGTGATAGGGGTCAATTCTAAATTCATCAGGCTTTTTGTAATTATAAGTTTTGTCCGGAATGTTTATTAAAAATGCCTCTTCATCGCTCATACATTTAAACCCATGGTAAACCATTGGTGGAATATGAACTAATCTTGATTCTTCAAGACTTAGAACAAACTCATTTACCTCTTTAAATGTGCTGGATGTTTCTCTTGCATCATATAAAGCTAAGACAGCCTTACCATTTATACAGGCGATATTATCGGTTTGTTTCTTATGGTAATGCCATGCCTTTACTACCCCAGGAAAAGCGGTGGTTATATATACCTGACCAAATTTTAAGAAAAGTTCATCATCTTTTCGCAATATCTCCATAAGCCTTCCGCGCTCATCACATATTACCTTTAGATTTTTTATTTTGACATCATTGATCATCTCTTAACACCTCCCAATTCCAACATATCTAAATCCTAATAATTTTAGTTTGTTAGGTTCATATATATTTCTACCATCTATTATAAGTGGTACCTTCATAATTTTTCTTATCCTTACAAAATCTAATTCCTTAAATTCATTCCATTCCGTAACTATTATTAAACAATCGGCTCCTCTTGCAACCTCATATGGATCCTTGCAAAATTTTACATTATTTAGAATTTTTTTTGCCTTTTCCATCGCCTGAGGATCAAATACCTTAATTCTTGAGCCACTTTTCTGTAAAGAATGTATCAAATCAATAGAAGGTGCATATCTCATATCGTCTGTATTCGGCTTGAAAGAAAGCCCTAAAATCCCAATTATTTTATGTCTTGGTATCCAAAGATTCTCCTCTATTTTTTTAATTATGAGCTCTTTTTGATTTTCGTTTATCTTTTTCACCTCTTTTAACAGATTAAATTCATACCCAAGTTTTTTTGAAATTGTTATAAAGGCGCTCAAATCCTTTGGAAGACAGAATCCACCAAATCCTATACCCGCATCAAGAAAGGTCCTTCCTATACGCCTGTCAAGACCCATTCCCTCTGCAACCTTTATAACATCAGCACCAACAAGCTCGCATATATTTGCTATAGCGTTTATAAAAGATATTTTGGTGGCGAGAAAAGAATTTGAGGCATGCTTTATAAGCTCAGCACTCTTTATGTCTGTAATGACGATAGGTGAATTCAAAGGTTTATAAAGTTCAACTAATAAATCTCTTGCCTTTTTACTTTCAACGCCTATTACTACTCTATCCGGACACATGAAATCGCTTATAGCAGAACCTTCTCTTAAAAATTCGGGATTGGACGCCACATCAAATTTTACTTTTTTTTTGTTATAAATTCTTATGGTATGTTCTACCCATTTGCCTGTCTCAACTGGCACGGTACTCTTTTCAACTATAAGCTTATAACTTAACGCGGATTCGGCTATCCTTTTTGAGACATTCTCAACATAACTTAAATCCGCCTCTCCATTTTCCCTTGTTGGAGTTCCAACAGCAATGAATATAACCAGAGAGCTACTGACTGCTTCTTTAATGCTTGTTGTAAATTTAAGTCTTCCTTCCTGCAAATTCCTCTTAAGCAAATCTTCTAAACCAGGTTCGTAAATTGGGGTTTCTCCCTTTTTTAGCCTGTCAATCTTTCTCTTATCAATATCTACACACATAACAGAATTACCAAGATCGGCAAAGCATACCCCTGTCACCAAACCCACATAACCTGTTCCTATAATTCCTATATTCATACCTTCTTGCTATTTTGTTTCATACCACTGAGAACCGGCCTTTCTCTCGTTAAAGGAGGTGCTCCATTCTACAGGAACTTCTGGATTAGCCTTCAGTCTAAATACTAGCCATATCTCGCCACCATAGCCTCTTCTGACATTATAGGTCAATTCTGCGGTCCAACAATGAAGATCTCTTATTATAGTATATTCTTGCGCTTTAACATCGTTTATTTTTTTAAAACCGCGGTCAAACGCTTTAAAGTCAAATCTTTCAAAAATACCTATACACCACTTGGGGCTTAAAATATAGTATAGCCTTCCTGTAAATTCTGTCAGATTATTCTGTTGATACCTGTGACCTATATCCAATTGCCACTTATCCTTCTTTTTGGCAGTATATTCCATATTGAAGGTTTCAAAATCTCTTGTATATTTATTGTAAGTAGCATCTGCTGTTATCTGCATCCAGCGTTTAGGTCTTATCTCCACCCTGCTATTAAGGGTTGAGAAGTCTTTTATATTTGCATTAGGGCCCAAATAATATTCGTGGGGGTAAAAATTAATATAAGTGTACCAGTTTATCAAATCTACTATTTCCATTTTTTTATCTTTTGCCTCACCAAGCTCCTTGGCTTCGGAAATGTCTTTAGATTTAACACCTTCTCGCTGTGAGATAAAATGTTCTCTTATATTTATATCTTCCGCTTTAAACATTTCTATTCCCCCCAGCCATTTTGTTTGAAATCTCTGGTCTATGCTAAATGTAATTGTATTACTGAAATCAGTGCCATCGGCTCCGCCAAGTCCTGCTAATTTATACGAAGGAACTGTGGGTTTCCAAATGTATTCCTGAGAAACCGAGGGTGTAATAACATGCCTTAGCTTATTAATCTCAATGCCCAAAAAATCTCTCTCAACCGGAAATATCCTGCTAAACTTAGTTGTAAACTGCCAACCATAGTATGGAATACCTCTTATAAAATTTCTCTCAGAACCATCCAAATTTCTTGAATACAGAGTCTGTCTTATACCCGTATAAGGAGTAAATTTTAGCCAATTAAACCACCCTGGAAGATTTGTAGTATAGGTCATTTTATTAAAGAGGTCAAATCTATTATCATGAACATCATCAGATGTTGCAAAGGCCGTTTTTCTGTTAAAATTAGCAAATGAGTAAACACCCTCATAGTAGAATTTGGAATCAGCAATTCTATAACTTGGAAGAGTAAACCTTAGTTCCGGAAGAGTGTCGGTTTCTGTCCAAAATCTATTTATTCTTTTCCGAGCATAAAGATTTAAAGAATAATATGGCTTAATATTTGAATATGAAAAATAACTCTCCGGCTCTTTCTTCCAAGTTTCGTATTTTTGGTAAAAATAATCTTTTCTGAAGTCTGGATCATTGTATTTATGATATTCCAAAATCGCTGTTGTCTCTTCATCTCTATCCTTTCTCTCTTTCCTATCCGTTAAATCTATACTGAACCTTTCCCTTTCTCTCACAAGCACTCTCGGGGTATGATACATACGGCTAGATAGGTCTCTCTCATCCATATAATAAAAATTAAACTCGCCCTTTCCAAGAGCAGGATGTTGAAAGTAATAGTCAATACCACTGGCTAAGTCTTTTTTCTCCCTGTAATCCAATCGTATATATCCTCTTGAATCATCATTAAAGTAATATCGCCAATAGGTCAGCGCAAAAATTCCCCATGCCTTGCTATAACCAGGGATAATGGTAACGCGCATCCTATCATCTCTCAATGGATAGGAGTAGTATGGTATGTACATAAGAGGATATCTTCCAACAAAGAATAGGGCCTTTCTTACCACTATCTTGTCTTCCAGAAGTATCTCTATCTGTTTACCCTGCAGTCGGTAATGTGGTTTTTCGTAGTCGCAGGTCGTAATATATCCTCTCTTGATGATAAATTTCCTTGCCTGAACCTTGTCCACTACTTGACCCTTTCCATAAACAGGCAGGCTCTGGGCCCTTGCTCTCAGGATAGTTCCCTTCTTTGTGTCAAAGTTATAACTCAACCTATCCCCTGAAAAGACGGTGTTATCCTGATAAAACCTTACGTTTCCCTCGCAAATGGCATCTTTTGTCTGTGTATATATAATAATTTTATCGCAGGTAAGCTTGTCATCTTTGTAATTTATAACCACATTTCCTTCGCCAACAACCTTCTTTTCCTCTTCAAAAAATTCAACCCTGTCGCCATTACAAACTATAGAATCTGAGGACTCCCTTGTCTCCTGCGAGAATAAACTTCCAACGCAACAGAATAAAAGTACTGTTAGAAATAAAACCTTAAAAAATTTCAAATTATGTTGTCCTTAAATTCTGCCAATCTTTTAAGAATCTCTGGATGCCTATATCTGTTAGAGGATGCTTAAAGAGACTCTCCATAACAGAGAAAGGCATTGTGGCAATATCAGCACCAATCCTTGCTGCCTCAATAACATGAATAGGGTGTCTAATACTGGCAACTATAACCTCGGTCTTAAAATTATAATTGGTATAAATTATTTTTATCTCTTTTATTAATTCCATACCTGTATAACCTATATCATCAAGCCTTCCCACAAACGGGCTTACATAAGTGGCGCCAGATTTTGCAGCCAACAAGGCTTGAGCAGGAGAAAAACACAGCGTAGCGTTTGTTTTTATACCCTCTCTCCTCAATTCTTTAATTGCCTTAAGCCCTTCCTTCATAAGAGGAATCTTAATCACGATATTCTTATGTATCTTTGAGAGTTTTCTTGCCTCCTCTAATATACCATCAAATTCCAAGTTTATCACCTCAGCGCTTATTGGTCCATCTACAATCTTTGCTATTTCTTCAATAAGAGAAACAAAATTCTTTTTTTCCCTCGCAACCAGTGTAGGATTTGTAGTAACTCCCTCCAGTATCCCCCAGCTATTTGCTTCTTTTATCTCCTCTATATTTGCGGTATCAATAAAAAATTTCATATCAGCCCCCTTGATTTACCAAGCAGGATGCACCTATCACACCTGCATCATCACCAAGTTTAGAAAAAACTATCCCAACAGCCCTAAAGGGAACATCCAGAGAATATTCCTTTAAACTCTCAAGTACAGGTTTAAGCAATAGGTTCCCTGCCTTTGACACACCGCCACATATAACAATCCTATCAGGGTTTAACAAATTTACTATAGCAGAAAGCCCTATACCCAAGTATCTACCAACATCTTCCCAAACCTCAATCGCTAAAGAATCTCCTCTTCTTGCAGCAAGGTTTAGATACTCTGGTGTCAGATTCTTAAAATTTCCTCCGGTTAATTCCTTCAAGATTTTTGAGGTTTTCTTCTTCAGTTTCTCCTTAGCGGTTCTTATAATAGCGTAGTTCCCAACATAACTTTCAAGACATCCAAAACGGCCGCATCCGCACCTGGGTCCATTTTCATTTATCATAATGTGGCCTATCTCACCTGCAGAAAAACTTGCGCCCCTATATAGACTTCCGTTTATGATAATACCTCCTCCTATGCCAGTTCCAAGGCTCACTGCAATAACATTCCTTGAACCCTTTCCTGCGCCATAGAGGTATTCTCCGAGACAAATAACATTCACATCGTTATCTATAAAGACAGGGAGATTTAATCTTCTTTCAAGAATTCTCTTAAGAGGGACATCCTTCCAGCCAGGGATATTTGTGAGGCTGAAAACAATTCCCTTAGAGTGGTCAATAAGTCCAGGGAGCCCTATTCCAATACCCCCTATGTGCTTAGCAGAGGGTTTATAGGGTTTGAGAATCTTATGAATTTCATTTAATATCTTCTTTATCAAGGCGATTTTGTCTTGATAAAACTTTGTCGGAAAATTAGACCTTGACAAGATAAACGCTTGTTTTGATATAAGGGCTATCTTGGTATTGGTAGCACCTACATCAATACCTATAAAAGAGGTTTTTTCTAAACTCATACAACTACTACTAATTCCTAAATATAACTACCTTGTTTCTCCCTGTTTCTTTCGCCCTGTAAAGGGCGTTATCGGCAAAATCTATAATCTGCTGCTTAACCGTAGCATCCTCAGGAAAACAAGATATGCCTATACTTATAGTAACCCTTACCAGTTCATCGTATGCCTTTATAGCATAGCCTACTATTGTCTGGCGGATTCTCTCAGCCACTAAGAAGGCACCGTTTTTGTCGGTCTCTGGAAGCACAATAGCAAACTCTTCTCCTCCGTATCTGGATACCAGATCTATCTCTCTGAGGTTGCCCTTCAGGATTTCTCCCAGTTCTTTTAATATAACATCCCCCACAAGATGACCATATTGGTCATTATAGGTCTTAAAATAGTCTATATCAAGCATAAGAAAGGCAAGTTTAGCATGATGTCTAAAAGAGCGCTGAAGTTCTAAATCAAACCTCTCAAGAAAATATCGCCTATTATAACAGCCTGTAAGCGCATCGGTAATTGCAAGTTCCTGGACTGTTTCATATAACCTTACCTTTTTAAATTCAAGTGCGAGTTGCCCAGCCAGGATATTAAATCTTTCAACATCCTTAAGGTTGATATCCTCGGCAAGTAACATAGAAACCGGTTTATTCTCTATTAAAAGCGGAACCGCTAAGAAGGTACTGACATTTGGTGGCAGTTTTAAATCTTTATAATAATCGGTTCTTTCTGCTGAGATTAAAATAGGCCTTGGGTCAATTGCTATATGGTTCAACAACCTCTTATCAATCTCTTCAGCCTGGACCTCATTTAGGAATGAGATGGAAGGCTCAGATTCTATATTTGATTTTGTGCATGTAATCTCGTAAATCTTATCAACTGAAGGAGCTCCCTTTTCTTCTTTAATTGCTATAATCTTATATTTTTTTGCATAAAAAAACTTAACCAATATTTTATTTAAAACCTTGCATAGATCCACAAATTCAAGGCTTGAGCCCAGCTCTCTCGTCAATTCGTAAAGTTCTATCATATCCAGCAGCTTTGCATCTAAGCGATGATTAATATCATTTATTAACTCATCCTCCCTTTGAAGTTCATTATATGCTCTTATTGTGCTCTCAAGTCTCAGATTCTCCTTTTTTCTAAAATCTTTAAAATTTTTGTAAAATCTGTTTGACATTATTGGAATTGCATTTAAGACCATAATCACTGTCAAGATTGAGAAACCAGCAACTCTGAATATAAAAAGTGACAAAGAAAGAAGACT
>VGKN01000053.1 GCA_016867055.1 Candidatus Omnitrophota bacterium | reverse complement strand
TATTTTTCCTTTATCGCGGATTCTATTTTGTCCGTACTGTTAGTTGCAAAGCTTATTATGGACTGTATTATATTGGGTTTTGGGAACAAACCTGAATAAGAAGATTTTTTCAAATCCTCGTAGGAGGATTTTATCAATTGAAGGCTATCCTCTTCATCCAGAATGAAAAAGTCTCTTGTATAACCTAATTTCTCTGCATAGTGGCGCAGGCACCTGTTTGCGATATGGTGAAATGTCCCGCACCATAGGCCTTTTGGTTTCTTCCCTAAAAGCAATTCCACCCTGTTTGACATTTCTCTTGCCGCCTTGTTGGTGAAGGTAACCAGCAATATATCTTCAGGTTTTATTTGGCCTTCAAGCAGATATGCTACCCTATAAATAAGTGTTCTTGTCTTTCCGCTTCCCGCCCCCGCCAAGACTAAAACAGGACCCTCTGAATCAGTAACTACCTTATACTGCTGGGAATTTAAATCATTTTCGTAATCTATCTTTTTAGAAACTTCTGGACGGGGAGGTTCCTTAAGAATATAGCGTCTCATTTCTATTTAGAATTTTCGGCAAATTTTATTCGCTTTGCTATCGGCGGATGGTCGTATATAAGCAGTTCCATTAAAATGGGAGGTTCTTTATCGGCAAGGTTTTGACTGGCTAATTTCTCCATTGCGGATATAAAGGCGGGCTTATTCTTTGTAAGAACCAATGCGTGTTTATCTGCCTGTGCTTCAAGATGCCTTGAAAAGGCGTTTTGAAGAGGCAAAAAAACAATCTCAAATATTAGAAAATAAAGCATAAGAAATGGAAAATTTGCTATGTCATATATACCCGAAAAACCAAGTCTTGTGCTATAGTTGTCTAAGATAAACTTTAAAATAAACGCTGCCAGAAATGTCAGAGCCGAGCCAGCAATAAGATGCTTCCAGATATGGGCGAATTTCTTGTGGGCTACCTCATGAGCTAATATTACCTCTATCTCATCGTAACTAAAATTTGAGAGTAGCGTATCTGATAGCAAAATCCTTCTTGATTTTCCAATTCCTGTAAAAGCAGCGCTTGCCTTTTTTGTATCCTTGCTTAAATTTACCTCACATATATCCCTTACCCGCATCCGCGATAATAAAACTAACTTTGCAAGCCTCTCTTTGAGCTTTCCATCTTTAAGGGGGGTAAGTTTATAAAACAGGGGGATTATAAAGATGGGTGTAAGTTTCACAAGAACTATGCTAAAGAATATCCACGCTATAGAAATAAGAACCCACCAGGTCTCGGGATAATTCTTAAGAAAAAAATATAATAATTCTATCAAAGGAAGTGCTATGCAGGCGGATAAAATATTCTGCTTCAGATATCTCTTAATCCATAAAAAGAGGCTCTGATTTGATAGATTAAACTTATGCTCCAGCATATAACCAGAGTAAAAGTCAAGGGGCAAAAAACTAAACCAGTATATCAAACCAAATATTGTCAGAAAAATAAATAAGCCTGCATACAGATTGCCTGTTAAATCATAGACAAATTCCCTTAGAATATGACTTATGCCAAGATATAATATTGTGCCTAAAAATACAAACGAAAGTATCAGGCTTATAAAGAAAATTTTGTATTTTATCTTTGAATATTGTTTTGCTTTAGTAGTTATTTCATTCATAACTTTTCTTTATATATAAATTTCTTATTTGATTAAAAATATCTATATATTCCTTTGTCTTATAATCCGGGTAGGTCCAGTTAAACGGCTGGAAACTCCCTTCTTTAAAAAATAGTGTTATCTCTGCGAATATGCCTCTGTTAAGGTATATCCTGTGAAAATAATCCTTGGCTGTAACAAGTACCAGCTTTGCAGAGGTTACATAGCCGGGGTCTAGATTTATATTCCTGCTTGGTTTATTTTTACTCCTTGAAAATCTTTCTTCAAGTTTATTTGTATATAATTTTATATCAGATAACTCTTGGGGCGCAATAAGATTTTTGAAACTCAGGAATCTTCTCTTTAAATTTTTACCCATTTCTCCTTCATAATAAGTGGTGAAATTGAAATCTATTACATGGCTTTCAAAATCTATCTCTCCAAACTTTCTTACTAAATATTTCTTAATGTTCCCGAACAAGTTTTCTTTATTTGCTATTATTCCAATTATAAGATTTACCTTGGGGTGTTTTTTTGCCTTAGCCATTATGTTAAATCAAAAATTATTGTTTTGTTATTGGGTTACTTGCGTTACTTGAGTTGCTTGGGTTTTAACCCTATAACTCTATAACGCTATGACGATGTTTTTCCTGAACATGCCTTCACGCATATCCCACATATATATTGCCCTATCCCGCGTCTCTTTGAAAATTCCTTTAGGAGTTCAAAACAACCCTTGCGGTCAAAATCTGTCTGGCTTTCCTTTATAGCACAAGCAGGGCAAACCTTTATACAGTCAGAGCAATCTCCGCAGTCAATATTTATCTGTTCGCTCTCAGGTAAAACCATATCAGTAAGTACTGTGGAAAATCTTATCCTTGAACCATATCTTGGATTAACTACCAGATTATTTCTTCCTAGCCATCCAAGACCAGCTCTTACAGCGATATGCTTATGTGAAACCGAAGCCCTCTGATTTTCCCAGTCTATTATCTGGCTTGCCGGTATGGGTATGGCGTTAAAGTCTTTTTGCTGGAGATATGTTGAAACCCTTAGCGCTGCCAAATCTAACAGGTTGTTTACTCTCTTATAATGGAAGGCGTAAAGAACCGTAGGCGCATTATCTATCTCATCTAAGATTTTATCAGATAATATATATGCGATAGAAATTGCGTAGTCTATATTCACTAAAACATTTTTATCCTCAAACAAAAACCTGTCTTTTATATCTCTTATATTGCAAAATCCAAAGAGATACATACCTTCTCTTTCTAAAATTTCTCTTATATCCTGAGTAATCTTTTCCATAATAAAAAGAGATATATCTGTTTAATTATCTTTCTATCTGCACCTCTAATTTTTTAATAAGTTCGCCTGTCTCTTTAATGAGAGATGTGGGAAGAAGTTTTGAAGTCTCTATCTCATATTTCAAAGACTTCAAGGTTGTAATAAATCTCTTTACAGTAGCAACCCTTTTTTTCTTCCATGCCTCTTGGGGGTCAGACTCTTTTCTTTGCCTTACAAGTGCTGTTAGATCTTTCTTTATATCTCGGGCATCTCTACCCTTTTCAAAAACATCCTTTTTTAAATTCGTATAATCATTCTCATCGAGTTCGCTTTTAGCCTTTGCCTGCCGCAGCACATATACTGATTCATAATTTGGCAGTTTTGATGCTTCAACATTCTTGACATATTCATCTTTTAAATACTCGGGTTCTTCTTTTTCAAGAAACCAATACGACCTGAGCAATTTCATAGCAGTCTGTCTTCTTATCCCTATCTCCTTGGCTATATACGCCTCAAAGGTATTATAACCCCATTCCTTATATAATTTATCCTTCCAGACTGAATAGAGTGCGCGCCCTAACTCTACCCAGGAGGTTTTAAAATCCTTTGCGCATTTTAAGACCTGATAGCGAAAAGAGTTTTCGTCTGTGTCCTTTATCCTTTGCTCAATATTTTCAAGAGACTTTGTCTTGTATGCATTCATAGTCCGTCCTTTCCTAAGGTTTTAAGCTGAGGTGAACCCAGCCCCTGCACGCAGGATGAGGGTTTATCCTTGATTAAAATATAAGCCTATAATAACTCAGTATTGACTTCAAAGCCCTGTTAGTTAAAACTATCAAGTAATAAGTCAGAATAAGCACGGCTATGGTAATTATTATCTTGCTTGTCTTGCCAAGGCGCGGATTAAGCCAAAGAAGCGGTAGGGCAAGTGGACCTATTGATAAAATAGCGATTATTAATACGGATGTCCGAAAATACCACTTAACCTGCCTAGGCTTTTCTAAAAACTCCCCGCAGTACCTACATTTTATTGCATCAAGCTGTATCTCTTCTGCGCAATAGGGGCATTTTTTCATACTGCACCCTGATTTTTTAAAATTTTTTCTAACTCCTAAAGGAGGGGGTTTTGGGGAAAAATTTATCAACCACACCCTTCATCCCCGCTATAAATGGCTAGGTCTTACGAGGTGCGGGGTAAATTCTGTCTTTTGTTTATAGATTATGTTTTAAACTAGCGATTAAATTCTTCGGAATACTCAATTGCTGTCTCTGCATCAATAATACCCTGATCCAAGTATCTTTTGATTGATTGCTGCATGGATTGCATTCTAAGCGCACCGCCAGTTTGAATAATCGTTGGTATTTGAAATAACTCATCGTTGCGGATTATATTTCTTAAGGCATCAGTAACAATCACAATCTCAGTTGCTAAAACCCTATCCTGCCTGTTTTTGGTGGGGATAAGCAATTGACAAACTATACCTTTAAGACTCCTGGATAATTGAAATAAAATATGTTTCCTATTTTCTATTGGAAATAAGCTCGTAAGTCTATCTATCGCCTGAACTGTATTTGGCGCATGGAAAGATGCGATTACCAGGTGCCCTGACTCCGCCGCAATTATAGCTGTTCGGACAGTCTCAACATCATCTATTTCTCCTACAACTATAATATTAGGGTCCTGCCTAAGGGTACTCTTTAGGGCCGTAGAAAACGAATTGGTATCTATGCCAACCTCTCTCTGTTTAATAATACATTTGATATTTGAATACACATACTCTATAGGTCTCTCTAATGTTATAATTACCCCCTTGCGTTCATTATTTATAATATCGAGCATTGCTGCTATCGTGGTAGTCTTGCCTGAGCCTGTAGGCCCAACGATAAGAACCAAGCCTTCCTTTTGCCTTGCTAAATCTCTTATTACTTCGGGAAGGTTTAATTCGTCAAATGAATGAATCTTTGTGCTTATCCGCCTTAGGGTTGCCTCTAAAAATCCTCGTTGTTGATGTATATTAATCCTGAATCTATTCTGCATATCGTATTGCAACGCGAAATCTAATTCTTTATCTTGTTCAAATTTTTTTATTTGCTGTTTGGTCATTATACTATAAAGGAGATTGGGAATGTCCTCGGCATATAATTTTGCATAATCTAACATTTCAACCTCGCCCTGTATGCGTAACACCGGTTGTTGGTTTGCTAATATATGTAAATCCGAAGCCCCTTTTTTAATGGTTAATTCTAAAAGTTTATATATATCAAGGCGTTCTACCAACTGCCTTATTTCTTCCCTGTCAGTATCAGAGATTTTGACAAAATATGCACCTGCGCCAAAGATAGTTTCGCTTTCTGTCGCTTCAACCCTTGATATTTTTATAGTAGATGTAATCACATTTTCGCTTCTTGGTAGCTGAAAAGCAATATTTACCTCTGTTCCTAAGGGCAATATCTCATCTATCTCAAAATAGACGTCTTCCGAACTTATATTACGAACTAAAGCGGATTTCTTACGTATAGTTTTATCGGTTGGATCAATAATTTCACAGGTAATTGGAATTTGAGCATACACCCTGTATGACTTCTTTCTATCGGATAAATTATCTGCCGACATATCCTACTCTCCTCGTTTAGAAAACAATTATACTCCTTAGAAAAGTTAAGTCAATTTTAAAAGGAGGATAAATACTAAAAATCTATCTGCTCTCTATGAGTTCTTTCACCCTCATAAGCCGCACGAGGTTTGAACGCTCAAGCTCGGAGAGTCTCATAGTGATGTATTTGATAGTTTCGGTGATGTTGGGGATAAGGACATACTCAAGGGCGTTTACCCTTCGGCGGGTCTTTTCAAGCTCTTCAGACAAAAGGATAAGGCTTGATTCTATCTGGGCAAGTTTTACAATCCTCGGCATTATCTCATTCATGGCTTGGGCAAAACTATCCATCTCAAAGGGAGTCTCAATTAGACTATAGACATATGGATTTGGGATATTCTCTATCTCAAAGCGCGGTGCGGTAATATTCATTATTCTATTTTCAGATTTCTTTATGGTAGGCTTTTCTGTCTGGGATAGTCCTATATTTTTCATCTTATAACCAGGCAGGTTCATCCCGATATGGATACAAAGCCTAAATATTCTTATAAGTTTCTCTTCAAGTTCTTTTCTTAGGGTTTTTAGTTCGCCGATAAAACCAAGAAATCTCCTCATAAGTTCTTCCTGCTTATCCCTCAGGAGTTTATTGCCCCTGCGGGCAAGAAGCAGGCGCTTCCTAAGCCTTAATAATTCCATTCTGGTAGCATTAACAGAAAGACGCATATTTTTATTCTATGAGATAGCAAGTATAGAGTAGAGAGTATTTTTTATCTTGCTACTCGTTTCTCGCTACTCTCTACTTTATAGTACTTATTCAAATACTCCTCCCTTACCCTCTTTAATTCCTGTTTTGGCATAAGAGAGAGGAGTCTCCAGCCAATATCCAAGGTTTCAACTATGGTTCTATCATCATACTCGCCCTGTTTCAGGAATTCACCCTCAAAGTTGTCCGCAAATTTGGAGTAGAGTTTGTCTATATCGCTTAAGGCTGCCTCGCCTAAAATCACCGCAAGTTCCTTTGCCTCTCGGCCGCGCGCATAACAGGCAAAGAGTTGGTTTAAAACATCTGAGTGGTCTTCACGTGTCTTATCCTTTCCTATACCCTTATCCTTTAGTCTTGAGAGTGAGGGAAGGACATCTATGGGCGGATATATACCCTTTATGTGAAGGCCGCGCGATAAGATAATCTGTCCCTCGGTAATATAGCCTGTAAGGTCTGGTATGGGATGTGTCTTATCATCCTCAGGCATTGTTAAAACAGGGATTAAGGTTATAGAGCCAATTTTGTCTCTTATTCTACCTGCCCTTTCATATATTGTGGCAAGGTCGGTATAGAGATAGCCAGGGTATCCACGCCTTCCGGGGATTTCCTTCCTTGCGGCAGAAACCTCCCGAAGCGCCTCGCAATACATCGTCATATCGCTTAGAATTACTAAGACATGCATATCCTTACTAAATGCAAGATATTCTGCGCAGGTCAAAGCCATTCGGGGTGTTGCTATTCTCTCAATAGCGGGCTCATCTGCTAAGTTCATAAATAAAACTGCCCTCTCTATTGCGCCTGTATCCCTAAAATCGTTTATGAAAAACTCTGCCTCTTCAAAGGTTATTCCCATTGCGCCAAATACTACAGCGAATTTCTCCTCTTTTCCCAAAACTCTTGCCTGCCTTGCAATCTGTGCCGCAACTCTTGAATGGGGAAGGCCTGAGCCGGAGAATATAGGAAGTTTCTGCCCTCTTACTAAGGTATTTAAACCATCTATTGCCGAGATGCCTGTCTGAATAAACTCAGAGGGATAATCCCTTGCATAGGGATTTAAGGGATTCCCATTTATATCAAGGTTTTTTTCTGGTAGAATTTCAGGGCCCCCATCCTTTGGTCTTCCAAATCCGTTAAATACCCTTCCGACCATATCCAAAGAGACGGCAAGTTCAATCCCCTTGCCCAAAAACCTTACCCTGCTTTTAAACACATCTATGCCTCGCGTCCCTTCAAATACCTGAACCAAAGCCACATTGGTTGAAACCTCCAATACCCTTCCCATCCTAATATTTCCATCTCCAAATTCTATCTGGGCAATCTCGCCGTATTTAACATCCTCTATCTTCTCCACAAATACAAGCGGTCCTGCTATGCTTGATACCGTCAAATATTCCTTAAGCATCTACTCCTCCAGAATCTTAACGCTTTTATTAATTTATATATTGGGTGGCAAGGTTTGTGTTTGAGTCGCACGTTGATTTTTCGAAGCGGGCATGGTTCCGCCATGAACTTTGGCGGAGAGCAAGGAAAATCACCGAGTGCAGTCCTGCCTCGCTGGGGCAGGACAAACGGTGCAGCGAAAACCAAACCTTGACAGGACCCATTTGCATATTAAGTATTACTTGCAATTTTAGATTCCATCTCTTTTAGTAATGTTTCCTGAATCTTATCAATCTTATCTATTTCCTTTTCATCTATATATTTTGCTCTTGCGATATCCTCTCTCACCTTTAGATTGGCAAGTTCCTTAAATGTCACACCCTTTTCCAACGCCTTTTTTGCCTCAACATAATATCTTATAATAAGCTTGAGCATCTTATACTGCTTCATAAAAGAGCTATAGGTATCCACCTCATGG
This sequence comes from Candidatus Omnitrophota bacterium, assembly GCA_016867055.1. Next base: position 206 of record VGKN01000053.1, on the reverse strand, counting down.
AATGCGTGCTGATGTAGGAAATCCTCTCTTATTGAGCGTGCTCCTTCTAAGATAAGTCTATCCTGTTCAGAAAGGGACTCAAGCCCTACAAGGCGGGCTATCTCTTCAAGTTCAGACTCTTCCTGCAATAACCTCATAGCGAATTTTCTAAGTTCAATAAAATCCTCTGCCATTTCCTTTTTAATAAAATTTTCTATGTTATCATG
>VGKN01000052.1 GCA_016867055.1 Candidatus Omnitrophota bacterium | reverse complement strand
ACGATTGAGCTTGGGTCTTTTTTTGCCAGCCATTTCAAAAACTCGGCATTTTCTTCTGTCTTAGCGACCCTGCCTATCGCCTGCGTCACCTCTAATCTTATATTCGCATCGCTACATTGAGCAAAAGCCCTTACTATCCCCTGCCATTTAGGCCTTCGCTTAAAATCAGCTATAGAGCTAAGGGTGCCTATGAGGCGCCGAATCTCTATTGGTTCTATCCTTTTGGCACTTAGGATACTTATATTCCTCGCCAATTTGGGATTTTGGGTAGAATCAAGGCTCTGCCTAAGAATTGCTACCCTATCTTGAATGCGTAATTCCTCTTTAAGAATTCTTATCAGCGCCCTTGCGCACCTTATGGCAGTTTTATTTCCCCTGCCGATATTATAAAAAGAAAATTCGCTTAAAATCTCTAATGAAATGTGCCATAGATTGGTTCTGCTTTCTAAATTTTCAACAAGGATTGCTAATGCGGGCTCTCCTATTTTCCAAAGCAGGCCGTTACTAACTGATTTGTCTATCTTCCCTTGAGAGCGCAACGTTATAATAAGCGTTACAACCTTTGCTCCCAAATTGACAAGGACTCTTTCTATATCCTCGCGCAGGTAATAGACCCTTTTCTCATCCATGGCAATACCTATCAATGTAATAATATCGTTCTCGCTAAAATCAAGGTCTTTCCAGCCTGCCAATAGCCTCACCCCAAGCCTCTGGCCAAGAATATCCGAGGTTTCTAATATATTTAAAACCTCTTTCAAATCTTCAGGGGTTGGCTTTATCGCCTTAAGAGACTCCATCGCTTCCCATCGCTCTATCCAACTGCAGGTTATATTTCCTATTGTCATTAACTCTGGCTTAACCTTAATAGATATTCCCATTCCTGTTCTCAACTTTGCTAATTCCCTTAATATCTCATCAGCGCTTAACTTAAAAAGCTTTCCTATATCTAAATGTAATGCCCTCCCATTTATAGTAGCAGGATAATATGCACTTGACAGGTCCCACCCGAGCAACAGATAATCTACATCCTTTATAAGTTCGTTTAATACCCTGGGGTTAAACAGGCTGTCTGCGATGACGTTAATATAATCTTCTCTCTCTTGAGCCAACAACCCCAACATATCTTCAAAACCCGCCCCCCCAACTGTTACAAAAAGTTTCCTCTCTCCCCATTCTATTATTACGCCATTTCTTGCTGTATCATAAGTTACATTTATTCCCTTTGTTCTGCCTATGTCATAAATAGCATAAAGAAACTTTTCTTTTTCTCCGATGGCAGCTGGATGAGTTTCAGCGGCTGGGGCTGGGCGCAGCAATTCCATTGCCTCATATATATCACCTGTCCTTAGAATTATGCCGGCTAGATGGGCTATGAGGCTTAGTATGGATAAGGCTAATGAGTAGATAAGCAGGATATCAATTGCTTGCGATTGGGCTGTAAATTTAAGTAGGCATACTGAGATGGCAATAAGGAGAATATTAGAGATAGGGCCTAAGAGTTTGGTTATGGCTCTTAGTATGGGAGGTCCTCTTGTTATATTTACACCTATGTATTCAAGGGTGGGTCTTCTCAATCTTACCTCTACTTTAAAGAGGTTGCCTAATAAGTGGAACAATTCCTCAATAATAATCACTGGCAGGCCTATAATTCTTATAAGCATATTACCAATGATAACAGACCTATATACAAACTTATGCTCATTTTCCCACTCAGTCACATCTTTCCCGTATCTAACATTTGCTATATGGGTTAATATATTGGCAAGGGTGGATTGGGTTAGCCGTGATGAGGCTAGGGTTGTTCCTGGCGCGGCGGTTTGGTCAGTAGGTAGGGGCGGAACGGCAGATTCTTCCATAAGCTCTAATAATTGGAAGCGAATAACAGGAGATTCATTAGTGGGCGTTTCTAACACAGGCACACCGATTGCCCACCCGTCTTTTACAAGCTTCTCGCCTAAATGTTCCAACTCATAAAAGCGTTTAAGTATATGGTCGTAGACCCTATACCTTTTTGTCTTATCAAAACCGGAAACCCTTAAATCCAAATCAGTAACCCTAAACCACACCTTACCATCTGTAGTGCGGAAAGGCCTTGGCGCAAAATGTAAGGGACAAAAGACACTGCGGCCTTCAAATGATTTTGAAATCACAAGGGCTGTCCGTCTATCCGTATCATGCACAGTAAATGACTCTTGTTTAAATATTTCTACATTGTCTTGGCTTTCAAAAACCTTAGCAATATACCTATATGCCGCCGGATTCCACTTTTGCATATTGGTCAATAAATCGGGCTTAAGCACACCAATAAACGCCATAACAGCCGATACACCCTCTTTGGTAAATTTTGCCTCTGCTTCCTCTATGTTCATCTTTGTAATCTTTTCTAATTCGGCTTTCAATTCTTGCGGGTTCATTGCCCTAAGCTCTTCCCGCATAACATCTGTAGCAAGTGTATCTACTTCGATACCTTTATACTCTGATGGATAAATAATCATACCCTTGATTGCAGCGCTTAAAATATCAGAAAAATCTTTGATAACAATCCCTTCGCTTACCCCTGGCTTAGTTTCTCCAGTGGGCTCTACATATAAGGCGTGAACGCCTCCGGAAATACCGATTGGCAAACCATACCTACGCAATTCTGAAAATGTATACTGACCATATCTCTCGCCTGTTATAGCGTCCGAGACCTGATATACAAGATTGGGGGTTTTAGATGCATCCTTCCCTAAAATAGCCTTAAGGCCTTCCTCTCCGTATATTAAGCTCCACGCCTTTTCAATGTCTGTCTTAGGATCTGGATAGGTAAATTCTCCCAAATTAACTCCTACAATAATCTTCTTGTTCCCCATCGTAACGGCGTAGGCTTTAATTTTTTCTGAGCTTGACTCAAGCGGCGTAGCAACATAAGGGCTGTTGTCAAGATAACTGATTAACTCTTCCCGCGTTACAACATCTTCAAAATATTTTTCTGAACCAGGGGTTTTTCTAAGGAATCTGGTTAAAAGTTCTGCGGGGCCCTGAATCCCTTCTGAAGGCGGCCTTGGCGTAATCTTCGTTAGGCTGAATAGGTCGCCAGATAGAACCCTTTCTAACATCTGCTGGCTTAGCGCAAGGTCTATATTAGACCAGTCCTTAACAGGCATAAAACGAACCTTAAATCTATGAAGAAGGGCGCGTAAGGGGTCTAAAGCTGCGTGGACAGCTATAGACTGTGTAGACTCAACTTCAAACATTTCTACATTAACAGCCTTCAATGCATCCCACATATTCCCCTCTGGGCCAACCACAGCTATTGTCTTTCCATCGCGTAGCCGCGGTTTTGGCTCAACAATTAGATTTGCCTTAGCCCTGCCGTTATTTGCAATCCTTCGCCATTCTTCTCTCTTTTGGTATTCATCTTGCGATGACCCTAAAGCAGCATATTCTCCTATGGATGAGTCAAATAAGTCCTCCAATATACAATCCCAAAATAGAATACCGACGGCATTATTGATATAGTATGAACTACGGTCAACCAATTGCTCATAGAATATAAATTCTCCTTTAGTTTGCCCTTCGCCCTTTTTATAGTAAACCTCAAGCCGCCTGTTCTGTCTTGGCATTCTTTCATATTCCTTAACCCACTCAAGAACCTGCTCTTTTGTCAATCTTGTCCCGCGAGTAGTTACAATCTCTTCATCAGGTAGCAATGCTGCCAATTCTTCTAAGTCCTCCAAAACCCCAAACCCTCCAAGTTCAAATCTTGCAATATCAATGCGGCGCGTTACTACTCGTATCATTGCTAAGATTGAATCTTCCAAAATAATTCCTCTATGGCTTCCCCCAGCTGAAAGCTTAAAGTAACCGCCGCCTTTACCGCTTGTATCTTCGGGACGCCTGCTTACTTCAAGCGCTAAACCTATCCTTTCGCCATTCTTTCGCGCCTCCAAAGCCCTGCCATACATTACTAAAAACTGACTATCAGGGATTGCGCCATCATTGTCCACATTCCTGACAAAATTTGCTACTGTGCCCTCATTAAGTTCATTAAGAAGCCTGCCGCTTGAAACCTTCTGAGTTAGATACTCTAAATGCCCTCCGGGCATACGTTCGTCAAGGACCTCTCCTTTGTGATGCTCTGCAAAATCCATTGCTTCTTGATATTGCCTGCTATCTACACCATTAAAATTTCCTGCAAAGAGGGTAATATCTTCTGGACGCGCAGCAACAGCATAGCCAATATCCTCTACAACAAGGCTAACCTGGTCATGCTCAAGCCCATAGTAATCATTAACCCTCAGGTCCCAATCTAAAATAGCATCTATAGCCATCTGATTGCCAACTAGCTCAACCTTTAATCTGATTGGTCTGTGCTCACCCCCACGGCGGCTCTGCGCTTCGTTTAAAAAATCCTGAAGCCTGCGAATAGCAATAAGATACTCGCCGGTCTTGGTAATAAATCTCCCATCTTTATCTCTGCCAACAGGTATAACCCCTTTGGTTGGATAATTCATTGAAAGAGAATCTATGTCAGCTTCTTTAATATCGGATACCCCATGGCCTTTAAGCCAACTAAAATAATCAATGCCTTGTTCTTTTAACCAATCTGTGTATTCCTTTAAAAGTTCAAGCACCTCTCTGCTTGGAACAACTTTTTTCATCCTGGAGGCCATTCCTCCGGCAAGCATTGTAAATCTGATACCTCTGCCATTGTTTTTGATTAAATTCTCAATGGCTATGTCTAAAAACGCTTGATTTTCCTCTGCCTTAGATGGGTCTATATAAATTGCATCGCCCTCTGCGCTTGGAACCAATTCAGCACCTTCTTGTTCCATTATTCTAAGAATATCCGGCGGTCTATTTACTGTCCCAGCCAAATAGTCTCTTGCAAAACTATGAGCTGCCTCTAACAAGGCTGTCTCTGAAAGGATAACCTCTTCAAACCCTGGCTTAATGAGACCCTTGGACTTAAGAAATGCGGTAAATTCGCCTGCCTTTATCTTATCTTCAATGCACAACTCTGCAATTCCTTTGGCATCTAACTGTAGTAAAGCGTCCGCGTATTTATCGGCTAATGTGGTTGCCTCTTGCCTGTGTAGAGGTTTCTGTTGGATTAGGTATTTGATTATCTGGGATTTTAGGTTAAGGGTGGACTGGGTAAGGTGGGGGGAGGCTGACGTGGCTACTTGTATTCCTTGAACCTCTTTTAAATACTCCTGTGCGCGACGCATAAAATATTCTCCCACCGCATCCTGGTCTTCGCCATACCTGAATGCACCCATAGCCCACTCAAGGGCGATGAGCGAATGTGATATTTCATAGCCCAAAGCAGGACCTTTATCTTCTACATATTTCTCAACCATATCTATTAAAGATGGGAGAGCTTGCTCCCAATTGTTAAAGGTAATATTTAAAAATTGTTGCTTAAGCCCTTTATAAAGATCCTCATAAAATGACAGGCCAATTTGCACTGACCGCCCTTGCATTTCCAATAGAACTATTTCCTTCAATGCATCAAAGAATACCTCCTGATTTTCTGAGCCCTTTGAAAGAGCCCTCCAGTAATAATCCTCAACCTTTAATAAAATAGAAAGGGCATCATTATTCTGCATAATAAACGGATGCATACTCCCTTCTATCTTTAACCAATGAAGTATTTCGTGTCTTAATGTTGCAATACGCTCCTTGGTATTTCTAAACGGAAGTAAAATTGAGATAACACTTCTAAACCACCTCTGCTTTAGTGTCAATCCGCCGACCTCATCAAGCCAGGTTTGAAATGTGTAAGTTGCACTCACATAATGAAATATAAAAATAACCAACAGAATAAGTGGGGTTATTATTGTGGTAGAGATCGGAAAAGATAATAGATGAAGTAAATATATAAGCAAAGCACCTATAAGAACGTTGCCGAAGAGATTAAGGGGCTTAAGGAGTCTATCTATGAATATTAGAAGAATACCCTTGTTAAATAAGGATTTTAGCGAACCAAGATTTTCAATAAAAATAATATTATCCATAAGCAATCTGACTGTTTTTTCATTAGGAACTCCCTGATTAGCATAGACCTTTAGCATACTTCTTATTGCTGATTCTGTTTCTTTGTGTAATCCCTCCTTTGAGGGTGGTTCATATGGCTTGGGCCTATTTGGCATTTCATCAAGAATTGCCTTTGCGGCAGGGTCAAAACTGCACACCATTCCGAATAGATACTCTGTCCATAACGCTGCTGCTCTGCATGCGCCACCGCAAAGGGCATACAAACGGGGAGAGCATCTCATACATTCTGCAGGCTTCCTCTTAATAGGTTCTAACGAAGGGGTTTGATGGAAGATAGCCCTATGTAAATCAAAATCTGGGTCATCAATATTACCAAGCACCATTGACGGTGGCATATCCTGACACGGCTTAAACCCTCCGTCAACAGTAGCATTCCACCCCCAATGGCAAATATTCTCACGCCTTATATCCCCAAAAGGACACATAGAGATAATAAGATGCGGAAAAAGTCTTTCAAGAGGATTAGCTTGTAGCCCTCTTTTAAGTAAAGCAGTCATAATTCGCATAAATGACCCCTCATATTCTTCAAGCTCTTGTGGGGTTATCATACACGGTATCGCAGAATCAGATATAGTTATGGGCATCTCAGGATGTTGGCGCGCAAACATATCTGAAATACGATATGCTTCAAACAACTGTTCCCGATTAAGCCATGTATCACGATTAACAGCGCTATTTCCTGTTGCGCTCACCCTCATAAATAAAAGAGCATCGGCGTGTAAACCATATGCAAATCTGATTATTTCTAAAACCTCTCCCGCATTGTACGGAGAAAGTGCAACATTAAGATATACCTTCATACCCCTTCTTTTTGCCGCCTGTATTCCTGTTACAACCGCATCAAAATCATCCTTTCCAGTTAATTCTTCCTGAATATGCTTAGCCCCCGGATGAGTCAAGAGTGAGATATTTATATCGCGTAATCCCGCATTCCATAATGAGTCGACACGCTCTTGGGTTAACAACGACCCTTCGGTCACAACAGAGATCTCAACGCCTAACTCTTTTATTCCAAAACTTATTAATTCCTCAAGGTCTTTTCTCGTTAAAGGCTCTCCCCCTGTTAGAGCAAACTTTGGCATCTGTAATTCCCTCGCCAATCTTTTCATCCTCATTTTTAAGACTTCTATTAACGGAACCTTCGCTTCGGTAAATCCCTTGTCAGCAGCTCCGAGCCCCTTATAACACATCTTACATCTATCCGGACAAGCATTTGTTACCTCAAATTGTATCAGCTTCACTAAGGGGCGTCTTAGAAGGGTTTGTCCTAAATATAGTTTTGCATCAAAATAAAAATCCCAGAGGATACCAATCCAAATTTCAATATTCTTAAGAATTTCTGTTTTATTTAGTTTAATCCTACCTGATAATCTTGCATTAACCCCCTGAATAAGCAATCGTTCAATGTTCTTAAAAAACGATGCAATACTCTTCCCAAATTTATGCCACGTTTCTCCCAGAAGAATGCTGGTTGTTCCCAAATAGAATGTAGGATTATTTATGTCTATTTTATATAAAGCTGCGGCATCTGCGTCCATAGGCAGAGAGCACATCCCTAGGAAAAATAAGAAAAAAATTACTATTAGTATTATAGCCAATAGTTCTCCTGCACAACTTCTGCCACGGTTTTCCTCATCTACACTCACCCGGCAAGTCATTGATGAGCCTCCTGGAATAAGACGTAATGAAATTGGCGATAATAATGAGGTTAGAAAAGCTAATATTCCTACAAGACGATTACTCCCTCCTTGTTTAAAACTTTGTATTATATCCTTAGCAGCTTTGCCTGCTACGCTTCCCCATAATAGCCTCAATGCGAGAGCCTTTAATTGATTATGTGTATAGTGTTCTGTGATTAAAATAACCGCTTTTGCCTGTGCGCCGGCATCCCCTATCTGTATTTGAGCATTAAGCAGAATATTGGCAAGTGTGACTTCGTTAATACCAAATATTTCATTAATTAAACGTATGACTTTTCGTTGGTCTTTAAAAATTAGGAGCGCACATAAATTCCTCACTATATCCCTAAGGGTAAGCTTATGGGTTGTAACGGCTGGCACTGGGCGCAGCAATTCCATTGCCTCATATATATCACCTGTCTTTAGGATTATACCAGCTAGGTGGGCTATGATGCTTAGTATTGAGGAGACTAAAGACCAGATAAGGAGGAGGTAGATTATTAGATTTGACTGGGTAGTATTAGAAAGTATATATGCTGAGAGAATTAGTAAGAGGATATTGGAGATGGGTCCTAAGAGCTTGACTATAGCTTTTAGTACAGGAGGTCCTCTTGTT
>VGKN01000051.1 GCA_016867055.1 Candidatus Omnitrophota bacterium | reverse complement strand
TTCTTTATTTGTGAGTTTGGTTTTCGTGGCCCAGATTTTAGCTCTCATAATAATAGCCTTATGAAGAGTTTTGATTATGGTCTGCTGAGTGCTGAATTGTGTATTGATGCATTAAATTCTGGAGTTAGCGGAGTGTCAATTTGGTGTTTACATGAGATTTTAATGCCGGATGGTAAAAAAATGAATATAGGTCTATGGGGTTATAAGGATGAAGATTGGTGGCCAAGACCTGTATTTTACGCCTACAGCCTTTTTACAAAATACGTTAAGCAGGGCTCAAGGGTAATAGGAATAAAAAATCAAGGGCATTCTCAACTAAAAACTTCCTGCATAGAATATGGTAACAAAAAATCAATATTCGTTTTAAACAAATCTAATTTATCGCGTAAAATTATAATAAATGGATTAGATTGTAGCAAGCCATTAAAAAGGTATTTATACTCTTCAAAATCAGTTCCCACTAAAGATCAACACATGCTTAAATTTAGGTTAATAAAATTTAAAGATTTTTTAAAAGATAAAATACCACCCCAAAGTCTTGTTTTATATACATCTTGGTGATTAAATATGGATTTTAAAAAAAGGTATAAATATTTATTTATCTTATTAATTTTATTTACAGCTTATAATGCCTTTTTCTTAAATAAAGCCTTTCATATAGATGACCCTTTTACTATTGCTATGGCAAGGGCAGTAAATAGGAATTTTCTTAATCCGCCCCCTGTTTTTTTTAGTAATCCTGTTCTTCTTGGGTATTACTACGGGCCGATAATAAAGTTATTTGGTGAGAGGGAGATATGGCTTCATTTATTTTACTTACCGTTTTCATTGCTTGTGATTATTTCAATAGTTTTTTTAGGTAAGAGATTTGCTAATGGAAGTTTATTTCCAACGCTATTTCTCGTTTCAACCCCTGCATTTATTGTTACATCACAGAATATTATGTTAGACATTCCTCTTTTTGGTTTCTTTCTTGCTTCATTAGCACTATTTATTTATGGAACAGATAGTGGCAATAACAGATTGTTAGCTTTATCTGGGATATTAGCAGGCGCTGCAATTTTGACTAAATACTCTGGGCTTATGCTTTTTCCTATTTTATTTATTTACTCTTTACTTCATAAGAAAAAACGCAGCCTTTTCTTTTTAGTTATTCCAGTTGCTATATTCCTCTTATGGATTCTTCATAACATTATATTTTATAAACATTCAATATTTCTTTATGCCTTGACGGGAAGGTTAAAGGGATATTTCATATCAGGAAGTTTAATAAGGACATTTGCTTGTCTGATTTTTCTTAGCGGGACATCAGTCGCTACTTTATTTATATCGCCATATCTATTACGACGCAGAATAAATCTTTTTCTATTTTTAGCATCGCTTCCTATTGGATTATCGCCGTTTTTAGTAAGATTTTTTTCTGAATATACTATTTTCGGAAAATCCATAATCGCCCTCCTTTTGATCGTTTCATTTTTTATAATTTTAGTAGTTTTTAAAAACGGATTAACGGCCATGTCTAATCAGGCTTATAACAAAGACAAATTATTTTTATGTCTATGGTTCTTTATCCTTCTAATCTTTATTATTCTTTCTAACTTTATTGCAGCGAGATTTGTTTTATTACTTTTCCCGCCAATGTTTCTAATTATATTTGATGAAATAAATTCTTATTCCCCGCATTTTATACAAAAGACCAAGAAGATGTTATATCTTTTTATGTTCCTTACTGTTTCTATATCCACAGCTTTGGCTATCGGCGATTATTATTTTGCAGGGGTATATAGAGATATTGCTCAACATCTTAAAAGAACAATTCCGCCAGAAAAGCAGGTTTATTTTTATGCTGGAGATTGGGGATATAATTATTATATGATAAAGGAAGGATATAAGCCGTTTACTTGCAGGGAGATTTTAAGAAGATCACATTATAGGTATCCTGAAGGATATCTTCCTTTAACCCTTGAGGAGATAAACAAAGACCTATTGCAAAGGGCTATTTTTGTTGCACCAAGCGCTCCAGTACTTCCAACGGTTGGTTTTGGTAGAAGAAGAATTTTTCTTGATAAGCTATCGAGACTAAAATTTATTAAAATTTTGATTAAGAAAGTAGATTATCGCACAAATATTATTATCCATAATACAAGGTTCCACGCAGGTTTTTATAGCCATGATTGGGGACTTTTGCCATTTTACATTTCAAAAAAGAATTTATTAGAGGAAAGCTTTGAGGTTTATAGATTGACCAGATAAGACTATTACAAAGATTGCGAGAACTTATAAATATATGTCAGGATTAAATAAGATATTTAACAAACCAGAGGAGAGGCTCATTTTTGCTATTGCTCGAGCGTTAATCAATCCCGCAAGAGAAGGGGATATCAAGGATATATTGGAAAGCGTAGGGAATAGTTTTAAGTGGGATAGATTTATTAGATTTATTCAATATCATGAGTTACTTCCTATAACCTATATCTTATTAAAAGATAAACAGCAGATTATGTCCCCTGCCATATATGAAAAGCTAAAGAATAGTTATTTTTTTAACTTAGCAAGGAATATGTTGTTATCGGAAGAATTTTTGGTTATAGCAAAGGCTTTTAATGAGCGTAATATTCCCTTTATCCCTCTTAAGGGGTTGTCTTTTTTTAGCGATATTTATCCCGATATAAGTTATCGTAGTATGGTAGATATAGATATTATGGTAAAAAGAGAGGATTTGTTTTCTGCTGAAAAGATAATGATAGATTTAGACTATAACAAGGCATTGTCGGGACTAAGGGATAGCTATTGGTTAAAGGAACAATGCCATATTTCCTTCAGGAAAAAATCTGGTTTTTTGTCTTCTGTGGTAGTTGATGTCCACTGGGATTTAGATTTTAAACGCGGGAAAACACTACCCTTACCCAAACTTTGGTTGAGGCTTAGAGATAAGGAGGTTAATGGTAATAGAGTTAGATATTTATCCATTGAAGATACCATCTTTAGTTTGGTTTTACACAAGCGTCGCTTTGGAAATATCCTATCGTTAAAGGAGGCTTGCGACCTGGCTATTATTTTAAATAAATATAATTCTGAGATTGATTGGGATTATATTCTAAAATGGGCAAGGCTCTGTAGGATGGAATCAGCATTATATTTCTCTTTATCTCAGTCAAATCTACTGGATAATATCTTAGCTTCCCATTCTATACCTGAACAATTAAAAGTGCCTTTCTGGAAACGCAAGGTTATAAATAGTTTTATTCTGAAAAATACCTTCTTTGAAGATATGGATTTAAAGAATATATACCTGAAGGCCCATTTTTTGCTCTATGATAGCCTCTGGGAGCCAGTAGAATATATTCTAAATATCCCTCAGGAGCAATTTGCTAAATTTTATAACCTGACCCCCTATACTACCAAAACCAATTTACTCTATAGACTTCGCTATCTTTACTTCTTGAGAAATCTCTTTGCAATTATATTATTTAGGAAAATGAGGCTAAGGGTTAGTGGGATTTCGCTTGCATAAAATTATTTCCCCTATCTTTTATTATGGTATAATATAAAAAATAGTTAGATGTCTGCGAAGTTCTACGCCTGTGCGCCGTAACACCTAGTCTACTGAGAGGTAAATACTTCGTGTGCAGGCACGGCTGTACCTCGACAGGCTCGGTATGGTGAGCGAACTCGAACCATAAAGGCGCGGAGCGGGGTTCACTATAAAGACTGATTAAAAGAAGATTAATTTTAGAGATATGAATAGAATAGATAATGCTAAGGATGTAACCCATTATAGAAATAGGTGTTCTAATATAAATAAAAAAGATGGACTGAGATTTGTGATTGGTAATATATGCATATCTGTGAAAACAAAACATCCTGGAATTAGAAAGCAATTAGAGAGATGCTACAAGAATTTTATTTCTCGCAGAGAGCCGGAGATATGCATTGATATAGAATATAGAGATTGCATAAAAAAACCTAATTTTAAGTCACTACTTTTCCAAACTCGAAATTGGGAACTTGGCAGAGAAAATGGCGCTCTTTCCCTTTATTTTCCACCAAGGGAAAATCTATCTTCCCGAGCAAGGTTTAATGCCAAATTAAACCGCGTTAAACTTTATACTCAAAATTTCTTTTTTGATCAGATATTGTTATCTCTATTTCCAGTACCCCTTTCATTGATTTTACCTAAATATCAATCACTTATGCTTCATGCGTGTGGAATATTGAATAATAAAAAAGGTTATCTATTTATTGCTCAATCAGGAGGTGGCAAATCAACAATAGCTAAATTCGCTGATAAAAAGGGATTAACCGTGTTAAATGATGAAATAATTATTATTCACAAGGGGAAAAATCAATTTAGAATGTTTGGCAGCCCTTGGCATGGAGAATTCCCAAGAATATCAAATAAAAACTGTGCGCTCAAAGAGATTTTTTTCTTAGAAAAGGCAAAGGATAATTATCTTTTGCTTTTACAACCGAAAGAAAGTATAATAAAATTAATGCAACATACTTTTTATCTCCCAGTAAATCCTCAGGCGAGGAAGAAGGTTTTTGAGTTATGTTTTTCAATGGTAAATAATCTTGCCTGTTATCGCCTTGGTTTTAAACCTGACGAATCGATAGTGAGATTCTTAGATGAGTTCGCTAAATAAAATCCCCAAAAAGAACAAAAACCTTGCCTGGCGAATAATTAATAATGAAGCCGTAGTGATGCCTCTTGAGAATCAAGCTAAGGAGGAAGAGAAACTTAATATTTTTAATGAAACAGCAACAAGGATTTGGGAGTTGATAGATGGGAATAATTCAGTAGCAGGTATTATTAAAAAGATTACTAATGAATATGATATAGGGTTTAAGGAAACGGAATTCCATGTAAAAAGTTTTTTAGACAGCTTATTTAAAAAAGGATTGATAGATTTCTAATATCATCAGTTCAAATAGAAGATGGAAATGAGCGATAAGGTTAATATAGCCAATAATGTTGCTTGGCGGATTTACCCCCAATACACCGTAGTATTAAAAATTGCTAATGGTCAATATCCATACCATACCTTAATAGAATTGAATGGACCGGCTGCTAATATATGGAAAGTTATAGCTCAATCTATGCAAGTTTCCTATCATCAAATCGTTAGCCAGCTGGGAGATGCATATGATGTTAATAGGGAGCAGTTGAAAAATGATACCGAGATATTTTTAGCCAAAGCAATGACAAGCGGGATAATAGATTATAAAGGGGGCCTTAAGAAAATACAGAAAACAAAGCCACAATCTTTTAATGATACAAGAACTAATCATAGACTTTTTATCACACATTATCACAGATTTCAAAAAGAGTGCATACCTTTTGAAGCCACCTTAGAACTTAATACCTCTTGCAATCAGAGATGCATCCACTGTTATAACAATAACCATAAAGAAGAAGGATTATCTAAAGAGTGGATATTTGAGATATTAGACCAACTCTCAGAATTGGGCACACTTATACTTATTTTGACAGGCGGCGAACCTCTAATGCGAAAGGATTTTTTTGAATTAGCTGCGTATGCCCGCGAGAAAGGTTTTGCGTTAAAAATATATACAAACGCCACTCTTATAAACGAAGGAATAGCCAAAGAAATTTCCAAGATGCATCCTATGATTGTAGAAACAACTCTATATGGGGTATCTGCAAAGGTTCATGAGCGCATTACCAGACTAAAAGGCTCTTTCCATAGAACAACCCAGGGGATTAGGTTGCTGAAAGAATACCGGGTACCTGTAGGTGTAAAATTCATATTAATGAAAGAAAATTTCAAAGAAAATTTCTATGATGTAACCATGCGAGAAATAAAAGATTATATTACTAAAGAACTTGGCGTAGGATTTTACGGTATTGGCAGCGTACCATTGTTGCCAAAACAAGATGGCAGTAAAGCTCCGCTAAGACATATGGTTAATCATAGACAGCTAATGGAATACTTATCCGAGATTAAAAAATTTATTCCCTACAAAGAGAAGGCGCTATCTACAGTGCGTAGAGATAAGGAAGTCCGGGAATGTATCTGTGGTTCTGGTCGCACAACTATACATATAGACTCACAAGGGAATCTTGCGCCTTGCTTGTTGGCAGAGTTAGAGGGATGGAATATTAAAGAGCATTCTATAAAAGATTACCTTAAGCACTCTCTGAAGTTGCGTCAAATAAGAGCAATAAAACGTGAAGATTTAACAGCCTGCAATACATGCTTATTTAGAAAATTTTGTGTTTTGGTATGTATTGCCATGAATAAAAAAATCTGCGGTAGCTACACAACTCCAATAGGCATATACTGTGAAATATCAAGAACATACGCACGTATTTTCTCTAAAAACAATTAATTAAAAAGGAGGTGTAAAATTGAATAAAAATCCCTTATCCAATAAGAAAAAAAGGTGGAAGAAACCTGAATTGAAAGAAGAAAAATTTCCAGTGTTAAAAGCCAAGGGTCCTGTACCATTAGACCCAGTACCTGTTTCAGAAGCTGGTTGTGGATGTGAAAGTTCTTAATATCGATTGCATATCTATTGCGGATGTTTTCCCAAGGAAGATAAGTATTGTTTCAGTCCCCCATACTTAGGTAATAAAAAAGAAAAATTGTTGAAATACTAAGCAAAAACAAATCTGACTACTATATTAAGAGATATACATACTTTCAAAACAAGCAAGCTGTATAAAGCAGGTTTTGAATTTGGGGTAAAGTATCCCTTTGTCTAATAAGAGGTTTGTTTTATTCAACAGATAAAGAAAAGGGTATGATTATTAAAGAACTCTTAAAAAGCGGTATAATCATCAGGGCAAGAATTCAAGGTTCAAGCATGCTACCTTTTATTAAAGCAGGGGATTGTGGAGTTATAAAGTCTGCTCAATGGGAAGAGGTTAATATTGGTGATATTATTGCTTATTCAAACAATGGCAAGAATAATATAATCTGTCACCGCCTGGTAAGAAGAGAAGGCTCGGTCTTAATTGCAAAGGGAGATACTCTTCTTTGGGGATATGAAACAATTCATTCAGGTTTATTATTAGGCAAGCTTATATGCATTGAGCGTGGCAGAAATAGGATTAGTTTAGAGACCAAGTTCCAAAGATTCTTAGCCTCTAAAATAGCATGGATTTCATTTAATCTTCCAGTATTACTTTTTATCATAGCCTATTTCATTGAGTCCTTGAGAGCGCCTCACCTTGTTCCGATAAAACTTATCCGCAAGATTAAGCAATATAAAATTTAAATTTTCCTACTCCTCCCCACTCCTACAAATAGCAAGAGTTTCTAAACCTTCCCTTATAAAGGAGAACTAATCTTTTTTCATTGACCCCCGCGACAAGCCCCGATGCTCGGCATCAGGGTATACATTTTCCGCTTGACAGTATACTCCTGCGTTATACTATTTAAGGAAGCAAAAAGCAAATTGATTAATTTAATGGCTAGATTTCAGTTTATATATTTATAATTTTGTAGTATATTGTTTTTGATACATTCATAGCCACAAAACCACACTCCTTGGCTCGTATATACTCACCATCCGAACGAAGCAAGGGACAGACCGGAGAAATTGGTTCGCCCAGCAAAATTTCTTATAATACAACTGTTAAAATTGAGATAGGAGAGTTAAAAAACCTACCATTCAAACTATAAATACCTTAAGGTCATAGAAACTTCATCAGACAAATTGATAAAACAGAAGGCAGGTTTAGAAATTAACTTATTACTCGGTTAAACGAAATCTATCTAAAAAGGAACAAGAAGGGATAAAGAATTATGCCCAAGGTATTACTTTTTCACTTCCCTCCGTCCGGAAGTAAAGGCCTTTTTCCTATTTCTTTAGGTTATATAGCTGCTACCTTAATAAATCAAGGGATAGATACGCTACTTGAGGATCTTGCTATAGACAAGCCCAAAAGTCTTAAGCAGATAGTAAATCTTATTGAAAAGTTTCATCCCCAGATAGTAGGATTATCTGTTTGTCAGTACAATATGCGGGAAGTTTTAGCAATAGCCGAGTTGGCAAAAAAAATAAATCCCAGGATTGTAACAATAATTGGCGGTTCGCATGCAACATTCATGCCGAAGGAGGCTTTATTAGAGATGCCATCAATTGATGTAATATGTAAAGGCGAGGGAGAAGTAGTTTTACCTGCTTTGTGCGAATGCGTCAAATACAAACGAGGGATGGAAACGGTAAAAGGTATAGTTTTTAGAAAAGATAACATTGTAGTAGAAACTAAGCAAGAAAAATTGAAGAAAGACTTGGATGATTTTCCTTCTCCTTATCAAATAGGAATTTTTGATTTCCCTGAATATACGATTGGTACCATACTGACTTCG
>VGKN01000050.1 GCA_016867055.1 Candidatus Omnitrophota bacterium | reverse complement strand
CTCATAAATCAAAATGAAACTTAAGGTTTCCTAAGCAGATTTACAGAGAGAATGCCCTCCTTGTTTATTAAACCATTTGCTTGTGATTTCTTACTTCTGACGTTTTTCTTTTAAGAAATAAATCTGTCCCTTTTTCCTATTTTCCTTCTGTCAGCAGCGCTTTGAATTGGTTTGACACAAAGCAGTTTTTTGTTTATAATACAAAATATGAAAGTTCTGATGTGGGTTGCCACATCAAAGTTTGGTAAGTCAGTTAGACTTACTGGAAAAATTTGGTCAGACAAAATTCTTAAGGAGCACCCTGAATTTTCATTACGGCCTGAGTATATTGAAGAACTACGTAAGGTAATTGAAAATCCAGAATATATTGTTGAGGGCTGGCAACAAGAATTACTTGCTTTACGTTGGTGCGAAGTTGCTCCTGAAAACCCGAAATATCTGTGTGTAGTATATCGTGAATACGAAAATGAGGGATTTATAATTACCGCTTTTTTCATTTCTAAATATGGCAAATTATTAAGGAGGAAAATCAGATGGCCCAAGCAAATCTTGTAGAAAAAACTCGCCTTAATTATGACCCAGAGGCTGATGTTCTTTATATAAATTTTGACCCACCGCAACCGGCAGATGATTCGGATATCACCGATGAAGGTGTTATCATACGTCTGCGCAACAGTCACATCGTCGGTTTGACTATTCTGAATGCCAGCAAGGTTTTGATTTAACCTCTTTAGGAATTTCATTTTTTGTGCAATGCAATTTAGTACTCTATAGTTATATTTTATTCCTCAATTCCTATATCCATATCTATTCTTGTATCCATATCTTGCCAATAAATAGAACCGTTCCCTTTTTGTCCTAGTTGTTGATTTACCCCGTTAGAGATAGGAAACGCCTCAAGCGATTCTTGAGATAGCGTTTCCCCATCTCGTAGGTGGGGCAATTCTATTTGCCATATGCAATTTGCTATTTTCTATTTCGCCCTTAACTGCGCCTTCCAGCCAGCCAGCTGCTCAGAATAGGCCCTTGATACCCTTGTCGGAGTTGATTCATATGTATTTTTAGTGCCTGTGACTTTTTGGACATTAACCTGAAATCCAAGAATTACACCGTAAATATCAGGAATAACACGTAAGTTGGCTTCATTATTTCCTAATTCTTTTACTTCCCTCAGCCTAAGCCTACCTATCCCCTCATAATCTCCTTCTCTCCAATTCTCCTCCAAATAGCTATTTGTGCCTGCTACGCCAAGTTTGATTCCTCCAGCTTGCAAATCTTGCCTTAATCCTCGCTGAATAGCACCGAGTCTCTCTTCATTAAATACTATCTCGTAGCCCTCTCCCTTTTCTTCTAAAGCCACTAATTCCAGAAAACCCTCTTTGTCTTTTATTTTAGTTGCGTCAAAAATAAACTCAACTTTACCGCCAGCTTTTCCTGCTTCTTCTCTTAAATTCTGAAGATATGTTTTAAGACTAATAAATCCCTCTAATACCTCTATAGGCAAAACAATCTTAACGTGAGTACCAGAAATCATGTCTCTCGCTTGGTTATAGGTATACCTAAAAGATATATCCGCCTCACGGGCAAGTCGTTCGTTTTCTTTGGCTAAGATTTCTCCAATCTCAGGTTTTAAATCTGCAACTACGGTATCAGGAACATCAGAAACATTCAAAGCAGCATTCCTTATGTTTGCTACTTCCTCAGCCACTTTGCTAGATATGCCCATCAACCTGTAATCAATTTGGTATTTATAAGCCCTTTGCGATTTATCTACGTGGAGAAGTCCTAAGCCTAACAACGCTTTTACCTCTTTTCTAACAGATGTCTCTTTCCTGGGCGCCTGACTCTTTCCAACTGCTTCAATTAACTTATCAATTGTCCACCACGATTCATCTTTAAGCGCTTCCTTAATAACTCCATCAAGGCAAAGGTCTAAAATTAGATTTGCGGCCGAACCTGTAAGCACACTTGCCTCAGGTAATTTTGATTTACCTACGGCAACTTGTTTAAGCGGTGCAGGACTAAACTGCATTACCAATCCAACTAAATCTGCTATCTCGCAGTCTATCTCAGCTGGTTCTTCTTTGCCATATCTTGCTTCTATGAGACCTGCTATATAGTCCGCAAGGGAAGCGCTAAAGCAGATAGCCATTGATCTTGGAATCTCTGTTAAAACTTCACCATTAATCTTAAATTTTACCTTCACGGGGTAGGCTATTGCCTCGGCTGAAGCAAGATACTCATCCCACAACTTGAAGTTTGCTTTGCTTGCAAAGCTAAGTTTTTCTTTATGCGCTGCTCTTTCCGCTGGAGTAGCCTCTTTTAACTGTCTTGCTGCAAAAGCAAAATCCATCGTATTCTGAAGCAATCTTTCCTCCCATTCGCTAAATTTAACCTCGTCTATACCTAAAGCTCTGGCGAAAACTTCTCGGAATCGATTAAACCCACCCTCATTCATCGCAAGAAGAATTCCGCCAAACTCAGGGCGGTCAAAATAACCCGTTCTAAAACCCTCGTCTCCAAAGAAATCCCTCACCAATTGCTGCTTGACTATCTCTACATTACGCCTAATAGACTCTACTTGTCCTAAGCTATTATCCTTAGGAACCACGCCGATCGCCCAGCTGTAGACCCTATTTTCCATACCTGTGCCAGAGGGCCTATAGGTTACCGTTATCTTATAGGTAGTCCCTTGATATTCTGTCACAAGATTAAACCTCACCCCTTCTTCAGGAAAACGCCGATAGTAATTATCATATTTCTTATATTTCTTATCCCAGAATATCTCAACCGCTGGCTTTTCTGGGTCAAAAACATACCCCCCATTAAAGAAAGATACCTTTTGACCATGGTCAAGCGCACGCATTACTGAAAACGCTAACTCTTTCTCGATGGACTGGATGGTGCCTACTTTCTCAGCTTCACCTGCTGCTCCTACATGCCTATTGTAGTTATTAGATGTTGCTGTTGCATTTCCTGAATCACGCATCATCTCTAAGTACGCATCATGGAAAGACTTACCCATTGTCCTCAAATAGACCATAAGCTCCATAAACTCATAAAGAGCCAACCCGCCATCCTTCTCCCGGATATGCTCATCAACTATGGTAAGCGCTCTTCCTCTTTCCAATGCCGTTCTGCCGAATTCACCGTAGCCGTTACTTTCCTCTACGCCTGCAGCAATATCCAAATAGGAAATCATACCCACTGCTGCCCTTATCTCTTCGGGCGTTCTTTGACGTAACCCATGATTTTCATCTTGCCTGCCAGATAAACGGTCATGAACCAAAACTATCTTATGGCCCTGCCTATCTTCTGTTATGAACTCATCCTTGATATTAGGTATCGGCCTTCTGGGCCAATAGTTCCATACTAAAAGATACTCGTTAAATGCGCTCTTTGAGCCTTCGCTAACCTTAAGAGAATGCTCAAGAATAGGTATATACTCTCCGGGTTTTAGACTCTCTACCTTATGTTGCCGAGATTTTTCTAATTCTTTTATTTTGTATTCATAGAGTTTAAAATATAGTTGTGTAATTAAGTTATTTTCTATACCAAAACCTTGTGCAGCTGTAAGACCTGGTTCAACCGCTAAAAAATCTGCCTGGAATACCTCTTCTTCTGGACCATCTTTATTGATTTGCCTTTTTATAACCTGCCCTTTTAAAACACCTATCAGCTTCCCCTTTCCATCATAAGCGCCAAGCACAATCGTCCCAGGTATTGCCATATTAAAATCTTCTATATACTCTTTGATAGCTCTTCGCGCGAAACTAAGAACCTCTTGCTTTGCGCCTTCCATTCCTTTGCCAGAATATAAAGAAGCAACTCTCCCTTTATTTGCGACTCTCGATAATTCATGGCTGAGAGCAACTCTTTCTTCATCTAACTTCGCATCTAATTTAGAACCGGCTGGCACAATCTCAAGTTTATTCATAAATACCCTTGCCGCCTCAAACACTTGCTCAAACTCACCCCGAAAATCAACCGGTATAGCGCCAACCTTATCTGCAAAATCAGTCATCAGTGCAGGCAAAGCCTCTCTTTTAAATAGTGAAACTGCATGCATCAATTCTTGAGCAGTATTAGAGGCAGCGTAGATTTTTTCCCTTAAAGCCTCCATCGCTCCTACCTCATCAGCAACCTGTGTTCCTAAGGTTTCTAATAAATAAGCCCTTACTTGTTCTATATCAACCCGCCCTGGTCCTTCCCTTATAAAGTCACGCAGCAACACCATTAATTCATCTACTGCCTCAATCTGGCCTGCTAACGGGGTATATACCCTTTCAAGCTGCGGCATAGTCTCTTTCAATTTAGCTATTGTAGCGTCATCCGACCCGCAGGAAACCGCCTCCCATGCGACCTTGGCAAAATTAAACAAGGCGTCCGCTCTTTCCGCCAAAAGTGTAAAACCTACATAGGTATCCACAACATAAACATTATAGCCCTTACTTCTATAATATTTAGCTACCCCTTCTAATGCTGAGGTTGTAACGTGCGATTTTATCACTACATAGAGCCTATTCTTTTCT
This sequence comes from Candidatus Omnitrophota bacterium, assembly GCA_016867055.1. Next base: position 3,827 of record VGKN01000050.1, on the reverse strand, counting down.
AACAACCCCTGCTCTTCAAGCAACCTGAGCTTCCAATAGACTATAAATGTCCAGGCATCGTTTGCCGTCAGGTGCAGTTTGTCGTCAAGCCTTGCTACAAGGAGTGCTTTTACGCCCTTAATTATCTCAGGAGCATAGCCTCTCTCTGACAATGCCTTTTCCATTGAAGCGATAATCAGGGTTTTCATATTTCCAGTTGCTCCCGGATATCTCTCCGCATCAAGACTTACTCCCTCACCTGCCCTGTCGCTATCAGGGTCTGTGGCGCCTAACATATCTAATTGATTAACCCTATCCACTGCTTCGGAAAGATGAGAAAGGTCATCGCCTGCTATCTGAATTAAATAGTCAGCAAGGTTAGCTGCGCAGGCCTCTGTGCTTCCCGGGTCAGGCATTCCTGTTTTCCAGCCTTGGATAAACGCAGGGAAGCGGCCATCCACGTGAGATGTCTGTGCTAAAACTTCCTCTATACTGCTGTATCCCATAGCCCTGAAGAACCCCATTAGATCCTCTGCATCATCTGCTCCTGCTCCAGAAAAAGCGGTGTAGAGAACCCTAAGCTTAGCTCTTTCTTCTTCAAATCTATTTGCTAAATCTGGATTACTCGCTTCTAAGGCTGCAAGGGGTGACCTTTTTCTTAGTTCGGCATAAGTCGGGGTGTAAAAATCTCTTCTTGCTGCTCCATAATCCTGGTGTCCCTTAGGAGGTTTACTTTTACCCAGCCAAGTTAGTCTTGTATTATTTTTCATTAGATAAGTTGCCGGGTCAGTCTCAGGACTTGCCATAGAGAGTGCAATATCGTCGTATTGTATCATGCCGCGGAAAGCCATAATGGTCTTCTGAAAGTTAGGATCCACCTGTGACTTAAGGGGTCCTATTACAAACTTAAAACCGTTATAGTTTGGTTCACTGTGGCTGGCGGAAATCAAGAATCCAAAGACGGAGACATAGCGTCCTGCAGCAATTGTTTCCGATGGCATACCGGATACATTTTCAAAAAGATTTACCTTTATGCCTGCCTCCAAGAGGTCTGCCGCTAGCATATGAGCCCAGTATCTGCCGTTTAATCGGCTATCAAAAGAAATAGTTATACTGTTATTACGTATACTCTCCTTAATATCTTCGGGCAAGGCAATTACCACATCGGGAGGGATATCTTCAATATCAATCTGCCTGGCAGATTGTGTTCTCTTAAACAGCTCGCTATAAGACATTAAATCCCTTAAACTCACCTCCGTAGCCTCAGTATTTTCAACAAGATAGGCCCTGAGAGCTGCGATGATATGTTTTACCGTGGCTGTCTGTTGTAATAAAGTAACTGCATTTATAAGATTTGGTCCCTCTAAAATCGGTGCGTGGGGATCTTGTGCAAATTCCTCTAACTCAAGTAACTGCACGGCGTCAAAACTGCTGTTTACCGCTTGATTCCTTATCCCTGCGGTTCCGAACATCCTCCAGCCATTACCAAATGCATAAATCAAGTCATCGCTTCTTCCCTCCAGCATACCCCGCACTATGCCTTGCTTTATGTACTGAGGAATATTAGGCTCGCCCAACCACTGAACTAAAAACTTCTTTACTGTCTCTATCTTGTTTCTCTCTGAAGGTTTGAAGCTGCCAGCAGCAATCTTTGCCTCGATAAACTCCTCTACCTCGGCTAAAGCATTCTGGGTCAATATTTCCAAGGTCTGCGCATTGCCTTTTTCTAAATAATGCATAGCCACATCCCGCGCAAGCACAGATTCGGCAAGCATCATCCTATTAAATATCTCTCGCTGGCTGTGCTCTAATTTTGGTCCGAGATACTTAAAATCTTTGTTAAATAAACCTATGCGCTCTTGCAGGGTTAAATAATCTCCCGCCTCTGCTAAGGCGATGAGTTCTAATAAAGTCTGCCTTGCTAACCTTAATCTACCATCAGTAATTTCAGTATCAGATATACCCTCAAGAATTTTTCCTGCACTTATCTTTTGCGAAACTATTTCCGCCACCAAATCTCTGGGCAATTTCACTGGAACCCTGGCTAAATTCTTTGCTGCATCGGTAATCGCCTCAGCAAGTTGTCTTACTGCGCTAACAAAAGTCTCGTTAGTTACAGATTCCGTTATTCTCTCCAATTGTGCAATAGCCTGATCTAATCTCGCCAGACCTTGATTTGGCTTCGTTTCGACAGGTGGTTTTGGAAGATAGGCGGGGACTGTTCGGCTTCCATACATAAGGATGTTAAGAAACATTCGAACTAAATGCCAGCTTCCTCCAGCATTATGGATAATGTAATTTTCTCCTTCTTTTAAGCCAAAATAGTTCATAGCCCTTCTCAGCTCTTCAATCCTTTTTATTCCATCGGTTTTATCCTCATCTCTTCCGTCAGACGCTCCAAAGAAGACAAATTTATTTACCCCTTGTTTTTTGAAATACTGAATAAGATAATAAATATGCCTCATTGAGGCATGAACACCAATAATACCCTCTTGATAAATTCCTGTCAGAGGCATAAAACCAAGCTGTTTTGCCAGGTTAACAGCTCTTCCCATAGCAGATGTTTTAAATAATGACCCATCTTCAAACCCATCATCTGCCAAAACAACCTTTTGTGTAACTATTCTTCCTGCTCCCAATGTCCAGAGATTAAATTCTGTGCTTCCAAACTGAACTGGGTCAAAGAATAGCACCTTAGCTCTCCTACCTTCTACTTGTAGTACAAATTGTCTATCATTCAAGAATGGGTTTTTTCTTAACTCATACAGTCCTTTTTCACGGTTAAATGTTCCAAATGGTTTATTATTATAGTCGTAATTCACAAGCTCAATCGTCTCAATTGATAAATCTGCTGCGATTTTCTCAATCACTCCTTCTTTAGTCAATAGTTCACTCCCATCAAATTCTCTTTGCCTTCCTCCTCTAAGACCTGCTTTGTCTCCTGCAGATGGCATAACAGCATAGCCTCCTTCAAGTAACTCTGTGAGAGTCGGAGTAAGTCCTTTCTTTCTAGCTTGGGCAATAACATTGCTGGTATCATCAGGATCACCTAAACCATAACCATCAGTAATAAGAAAGATAGTTGGTCTTCCTGGTTTTACTTCATAGTCGGCACTATCAGGTATAGCATTTTTACCGGTCATATCTTCTGGAGGAGTAATCCCTGTCATATGTAGTAAAGTTACTGCCGCATCCGCCTGAGAGCATTGCCTTTCTAACGGAACAACCCGCCTCTTGCCATCTCTATAATCAACTGCAATAAGCGGAACATCTGCTCCAGTATGACCTGGCTGACGCATATCATCCAGCGAGCCGTGGTCTGGCGCAATAACTGCAATACCATTTACTTCAGCAAGGGTATCAAGGACAATCTTTACCGCTCTATCTAAGGCTTGAACTGTAGCATATCCTGAATCCCAGCCATTACCTCGCTTGGCAACAAGTTTTGCAACTGTAATTTCATTGGTGACAAAATTCACCTCAAGGAACGCCTGTTCATTTCCCTTAAACTGGTCTTTTAAACCCAGGGCATTAATCATCTCAAGACCACCTACAAACACCTCAACCCTTTTTGCTTCCTCTGCCTCTTTTAAGATGTCTACTTCAACATCGTAGCCATCCTCACCTCTTTGTAGTTCTTTAATGCCCAATGTCTTAAGTCTCTCTAACTTCTGCCCAAATTCCTCACCAGAAAATACTATATCTTCAAATTTCTCATCCTCTATCCATAAATCCGCCTCTTCATTCAGATGCTGAGTAGCTTCATGACAGTTCAGGTCACAGGCATCAAGGTTGCTTACCACCCAGAATTTACCCTCTTGTTTGGCTGATTCAAGCAACATACGCCT
>VGKN01000049.1 GCA_016867055.1 Candidatus Omnitrophota bacterium | reverse complement strand
GCCATTTGTGGTGGGTGTTGGCATCGGCGGCACAGCGGATTACGCCTGTCTCTTGGCGAAAGAAGCTCTCTTAAAAAAAGTTCACAGTTTACAGTCCACAGTCCACAGTAAAATCTCAGAACTAGAAAAGCAGCTTTTAAAGAGAATAAATAGACTAAATATCGGACCAATGGGATTGGGTGGTAAGACCACCTGTTTAGGCGTCCATATCCTTACTAATCCCACCCACATAGCGGGTTTACCTGTCTGTGTGAATATAAGCTGTCATGCCCTGCGAAGTGCTACAGTAAGCCTATGAGAAAACTTACACTTCCTCTTAAAGAGATAGATTTGATATCCCTTAAAACAGGTGAACTGCTTTTTCTCTCAGGAAAGGTCTATACTGCAAGGGATATGGCTCATAAAAGGCTGAAAAGTGCGATAAGGAATGGTAAAAAACTCCCCCTGCCACTTAAAGACCAGACGATATATTATACAGGTCCAACACCTGCACCAAAAGAGAAAGTAATTGGTTCCTGTGGTCCAACTACAAGTTCACGAATGGACGATTTTACTCCATCGCTTCTTAAGGCTGGATTAAAAGGTATGATAGGAAAAGGCTCACGGTCCAAAGAGGTGATAGCAGCCATAAAAAGATATAAGGCAGTGTATTTTTTAGCCTTGGCTGGCTGCGGTGCTTTATTGTCAAAATATATCAAAAAGGCAAGGGTAATTGCTTATAAAGACTTAGGCACAGAGGCAATTTATGAATTGGAATTAAAAGCTTTTCCTGTAATTGTAGGGATAGATTCAAGAGGAAGGAGCGTGTATGTCAAATGAAACCCAAACTTATGGAGTGATAGCGAGCATAAGTTTGTCCCGAATGATGCAGCTACTTAAGTGTAACTTCGGGATCCCGAGGTTATTTCTGAAACGTAGCTACATTCGGGATTGGTTAAATTTGACCCTTGACAATTTTTGAGTCTATGGTTAATTTCGACACCAACCCGCATTTCAAAAATTGTCAAGGATTTAATTCGCAGACGGGCTACGACTTACGTCGTTTTGCACTCCGTAAGTCATCTGCTCATTGAAGAAGGAGCGCGTATGATAAGAACTGACGGAAGAGGTCCTACCAAATTAAGAAAAATTGCTATTACGCGTAATTATATAAAGTATGCAGAAGGTTCTTGCCTAATAGAACTTGGTAATACCAGAGTTATCTGCACCGCATCTATTGAGGAATCTGTACCACTGTTTTTAAAAGGCACAGCCACTGGGTGGGTTACTGCTGAATATGGCATGCTACCACGCTCCTGCAAGAAAAGAATTCCAAGGGAGTCTTCAAAGGGAAGACAAAGCGGAAGGACATATGAAATACAACGGCTTATCGGAAGAAGTCTTAGAGCTATTGTTGACACGAAAGCGCTTGGGGAAAGGACAATCTGGATAGACTGTGATGTCCTTCAGGGCGATGGTGGAACACGAACAGCGAGTATATCGGGCAGTTTCATCGCCTTGACCGAGGCATTATCAAAACTTAAAAATGAAGGATTGATAACTAAGATGCCGATAAAAGATTTTGTTGCCGCCACAAGCGTGGGTATATTAAATGGTGAGCCTATCCTTGATTTGACATATGAAGAGGATTCAAATGCCCAGGTAGATATGAATGTAGTTATGACAGGAAAGGGAAGGTTCGTTGAGATTCAAGGCACAGCCGAGAAAATCCCATTTGATAAAAAAGAGATGGACAGACTCATAGATTTAGCAAAAAAGGGAATAAACCAAATTATAAAGATACAAAAATCTGTTGTTAAAGATTTATTATGAACCCCGTTACTCCTTGTCAGGAGGGAAAGAGTTTATTTGATGAAGATAGGTTTTTGATAACCATTCCTCAGCAAGCTGAGCCTCGGGGTTTCTTGGAGTAACGGGGTGAGAGAATTATTAATTGCAACCCGAAATGAGAGAAAGAAAAAAGAATTAAAAACACTCTTAGATGGCATAGATGTTAGGATTTTAACCCTTAGGAATTTCCCTGGGTTGCCCAAGATAGTTGAAGATGGAAGAAATTTTAAGGAAAATGCCATAAAGAAGGCAACAACAGCAGCAAAACTTACTGGAAGACTTACCATTGCTGATGACTCAGGGCTTGAGGTAGATGTGCTTGGAAATAAGCCGGGGGTATATTCTTCCAGATTTGCGGGTAAGGGCGCGACCGACAGAAAAAATAATCTTAAACTTTTAAGACTGCTAAAGGACACCCCCTTTAAAAATCGCACAGCACGATTTGTATGCCACATCGCAATTTCAGATAAATCAGGTCTTATCGGAACCACTAAAGGAGTCTGTAGCGGCGTGATAGGTTTTAAGATTCAAGGGACCTATGGATTTGGCTATGACCCTTTATTTGTTATTCCGAAATACGGAAAAACCTTTGCTGAACTTGGCGCAAGAATAAAAAACAAAATGAGCCACCGCTATAAGGCGCTCAAGAAAGCAAAGAAGCTCATTTTAGGATATTTCCGAAAAAATTCTTGAATTTTTCAAGAAGCATTTTATCAAACCTTGCGGGCTTAACAGTATATTTTGGCTCTTTCAGGCTTCCTGTTACGTGAACCTCTCCCACAAGCCTGCCTAAACTATCCAGCACAAGGGTTTTTATTTTTTCAGAAGCAGTCTTATTCACAAAATTTCTTGAAAAAGAAGTTGTAATAACAAGGTCTAAGTTTCCATCAAAGTCCATTAAACCACTTATGATGAGGTTGAGCTGGTCACTTGTTAAAAGGGCATCGCTTGTAGAGATTTTCCTATCCGTTATCTCAAAATTGGCAAAGGCCTCCTTAAAAATAATCGTCCTTAGGTTAGGCATAAATAGTATATCCGCAAGCCCCTTTAAAAATGAAATCTCCCAAAGATTTCCATTTATAATCTTAAGCCACCCCTTTGCCTTCAGGCTATCAAAGTTATTTGCGTTCCCATTCGCGAGTATTTTCAAGCTTACGGAACCTGCGATATCCTTCTTTTTTAACTGGGTATCCTGAACGAGTTTATTCAGTTCAAGCCCGCTTAAGTCTATATCCAGACTGTAAGGTATTTCCGCCTGGTTCAAATCAAAACTTCCGCGTAAGAATAAAAGCCCATCATACGGCTTAAGGTTTAACGAGGCTATTTTAAGGATTCTATCCTTGAGTCTTAAATCCGCATAGAGGTCATTCACCTTATATGTAAGAAATCCTATCTCGTCGGATTTTACCTTTATGCCTATCTCCCAGTCTCTCCATACCAGGCCCTCTCCATTTAAAAAAAGGTTTAGCCTTGCATTCCCACAGATCTTATTTTTGTCGCAGAAATCTGCTATTTTCGGGAAGATTTTTTTTAAATCATCAAGGTCAAGCAATATATCTCCATAGGCGTTGAAAGAAGGGATAGTTACGTTTGATTCACCTATCAGGTTAAAACTTGTATTATAAATTTTTCCATCAAATTTTGAAAAACTCAACTCGTTATCCGCAAATTCACATTTTGTTTCAATATGAAGTTCGTCGGAATTTAGCACAAGGGAAATATCGGGCTTCCTGAAATTTAATATTTCCACGTTGACTACATAATTTTTATCCATAAAAATCCCACTAAGCCCTCCGGAGAGGAAATCCTTCTTTATTGATACCAATCCGTCTATTTTACTAAAGGGTTTGTCTATTCCTTTATAGTTAAATTCAACGTCCTTTAGTCGTATATCAAGGGCATAATACATATTTCTTAATGTGCCGTTTAACAGTAGATTCATAGAGGCAGTCCCTTTTTTAAGGTCAAATTTTTCCACCCTCTTTTTTATGTTTACAGGGCAAAGATTTAACATTTTTACTATGTCCACCTCTAAATTTATAAGGGTTTTTATGAAGGGATTGCTGAAATTCTCAAATGTGCCGCGTAGATATACCCCGTTTCCGAGAATAAAACCGTTAAGGTCAGAACTTGTTAGAACCTCCCTTGAGAATATAATCCTTCCCGAAATATCCTCTATGGAATTTATATAAGGAATGCCCGATATATTTATCTTATCAACACTTGCTTCGCCCGCATAGTTGATAGGTTCTTTTCTTTTCTTGGAAATGTTAAAATCAGTTCTGGCAGAACCTGAGATATTTAATTCCTCTTTAGCAATATTAACGTTATTTAGGTTTAAGACTCCCCTTGAAAAAAGGTTTCTGTCTTTGTCAAGCAATAACTTTAAATTAAGGCTAAAACGGCCGGCGTTAACCTCAAAGGGTAGTTTTTTATTAAGATAATTTAACGCCCTTACGCATTCCACGTCCCCTGTGATTATAATTGCATCAAGAGTTTTATCTCTGAGGTTATAGGTGCCACAGGCATTTATTTTTGCAAAGCTATCCCTACCGAGTTTAAGATTTATATTAAAATATATATCCCTTTTTATTATCAGAGGTATAGGATTTACCCAAATTGCAATGTCTGGAATTTCAATTAAAGGAGTATCTTGGGTTTCATAAAATACCATGTCTTTTAGGATAAGGCCCCTGTGGTTTAAATATATTCTGGAGAGGGTTACTTCTTTAGATGTGGTTTTCTTAAGCTCGGCTATTAGACGAGGTTTTAGTTTTTCTGGCAATACCTTTTCGTTTAGATACCATACTGCCAAAGGCAGGCTGACGAGGATTATTAAAAGCAAAAATAAAAATAATTTTAAAAATCTTCTTCGCCTTCGCATGGCAAAGATTATACCGCAATTTTGCATCAAACAGGATATTTTTTTTGACTTTTAGAGTTTAAGTTGGTAGAATTAAAAAATCTCAGTGCTATTTGCTAAACGCCATTTGCTCTTTGCCATTTCCGGGGCGTGGCTCAGTTTGGTTTAGAGCGCCTGCTTTGGGAGCAGGAGGTCGGTGGTTCAAATCCACTCGCCCCGACCAAAATAGTTCACAGTCAACAGTTCACGGTTGACTGTTTACAGAGAGATTTGCGCCTGTAGCTCAGTTGGATAGAGCAACTGCCTTTCAATGAATCCCGAATCTTCGGGACGAATTGATCCCGAGCGGGAGCGAGGGACCAAAATTGGGAGCCTTCATAGGGAAATGAACCTATGGAGTGGACGCTGTTAATTCGGTGGATACCCTGAAATATTCGGGGCAACACCGAGCTATCCCGAGACCTCAGGAGAGTGTAGAGACTTTACACAGCGAGGCTGAGATGCCTAAGAGAAAGTCCAGACCGCAACTTTAAAGGCCGGAGTAATTCGGTGCGGTATGCTAAGCAGTGGGTCGGGCGTTCGAGTCGCCCCAGGCGCGCTACTTCTTTGACAACGAGAACGCAAAAAAGGGATTTTAAGGGAAAAAGGCATCTTTTTCCCTTATCGGCGCAACCTTCATCTATGCGGAGGGAAAGAAAACAGTCCCGAAACCTCGGGACGTTAGAAGAAAAACCATCAGGGTTTTCTTCTAAGGAGCAAAGCGACGCGTTCGTAGTCGCCCCAGGCGCGCCAAACTTTGCTTCGCAAAGTTTGATACTGAAGTAGCGTAAGATAATCCGACGAATAGAAGGATTATAGCTACTGAAGTACATCCTTAAAGCGAAGCAAAGTTTGATACTGAAACGGCGTTAGACAATACGAGGAAAAGGAGTATTGTGTTTGTTTTTACGTGATGGGAACTCACAAGTTACCGGATGCAAACGTAATTTTAGAGAATCAGAAGATAAGTTTGCATATCAGTTGTTTCAGAATATAAAGAGTAATTATTCTCAGCTAAAAAAGCTTTTGGAGAAAATAAATTCCCATTGGGTTTATGAAGATTTTGTCTATCGCTTCTATCACGGTTCTTTTAAAGTTTATGATTTGCAATATGTAAGTAGGGAAATTATTGAATCTTTGAAAAAACTTGCCCCTGAAGGATATAAATTTTGCTCAAGTTTTCAAGAGATAGTGAAAAAAGGAGCAGGGGATAAGTGTTGGAAGCTATCGCATAATAAGAACTGGGACAAAAATACCCGAATATTTCTGGAGGCTTTCTTTCACTCAAAATACTTCCTTGAGATGGCCGTTAAGTATGGCAAAGTTTTAAATAGGCCTCCGGAATTTATGCCTAGCGGATGGTCTGCTCTTTTAAGCCTTTACTGGAAGAGAGATAAGAGCACTTAACTGTGGCACATATTGTTTATTTGATTATGCGTGGTTGGTATAACAAGTTCAGGTATTGCCATAACTTAGTTGTTTTTAGGACATATTGCAACAATATGGTGGGCGTAGCTCAATTGGTTAAGAGCGTTAGACTGTGGCTCTAAAGGTTGCGGGATCGTTCCCCGTCGCCCACCCCAAACTTTCGTTTTGTGTTTCGGCAAGAATTTTGAACGCAGAAGCATAAGAAACTAAAAGGGTTTTATTGAACAGTTTTAGGTTCGATGCAGCCTGACGCAAAAAATCACGCAGGGCTTCGAAATTTGCCTCCGCTGCGATGTAACTGGCTTGGTGAGCAAGAGTTAGAAAGTTTTTGAAGCGTTCGTGCCAGTCCCCGTCAGGGTTACCCCCATCCGAAATATCGAACTTCTTATCCAGTAACTGGGCTTTTTCCCGCTTATAATCTTCCTCACTGATAACGCCACGTACTAACAAATCAAGCAGGCGTTTTAGCTGTTCGTCAATTTCCTGATTTTTAATTTCAGCAGATACGTGATTATGGACGCGCTCGGCGTTGGCTAAAGTAATTTCTCTATTTAGTTCTTCCATCATGTAGGAAAAAGCCTGATTATCCAAGGAAACTTTCAAAATGGCCTCTTTGATTTGTTGGGCGAGATTTTCCTCACGAATAAAAAGAGAGGATTGCGAGCAAGGGTCACGTTTTTTGCTGCAGTGATAATAACGATGACCCTTTTGAATTTCAGCTGTTATCTGGCAGCCACACTCAGCGCATCTTATTAACCCTCTAAAAACAAAATAATGTTTTTTAGTTAAGGATGGCCTGCTTCTAAACTTTAAAACTTCCTGCACCTTATCAAACAAATCTTTGTCTATAATTGGTGGATGCTTACCTTGGAAAATCTCGCCTTTATATTCAAAGAGGCCGAGATAGAAAGGATTCGTCAATATTCTATGGACATTGCTGTACGATAAAGGTGTCTTACGTCTCTTGCTCACCAAGCCCAAAGCCGTCGCCAATTTTCTCAGCTCATCTTGAGAATATTTATTCTCAGCGCACAAGGCATACAATTTTTTCACTAAAGGCGCAGTTGCTTCATCAACGATTATTTTATTTCTGTCGTTAAGGTAACCAATGGGCGCAAAGCCAGGATATTCGCCAAGTCTTACTTTTTCTCTCAAACCTCGCTTGGTATTCTCGCTTAGATTATCAACATAATATTTAGACTGTCCGAAAATAATATTAAGCATAAACTTGCCTTGTGCGCTGTTATCAAAACGGTAAGTAGGAAACTTAAGATCAAGAATTTTTTCTGTGTCTATAAGGTAGATAATCTTTCCGCCATCTATCGAGTTGCGCGCAAGTCTATCCGGATGCCAGGCAATAATGCCTTGTGCCTCACCCTTCTCAATTCTATGAATCATCTCATTAAAAACTGGACGTCCGGGAGATTTTGCTGTTCGTGCTTCTTGAAACTCTTGGGCTATCTCTAATTTTTCCTTTTTAGCGTATTCTCTAACTTCTGTTAACTGCGACTGAATAGAGAGAACCTGTTTATCTTCTGTATCCGTAGACTTGCGCGCATACAAAAAATATTTCATCTTTACACCTCCTTAGAAAATTGGTGAAATATACTTGCATAATTACTCTGCTTATGATAGCATTATTGATGCAAGAGAGGAATAGTATGCTTAAGAAAATTTACGCATGTAAGAGTAGCGCCGAAGCAGGTATGATAATATCTTTATTAAAAAGTAATAGATTTAATCCCTTAGAACTTCAAACATCCCCTCATGTTAGTCTTGCTGGTGCTGATATATATTATTACGTTCAGATCCCAGAAGAAGAATATAAGCCAGCAAGAGAATTTTTAATAAGTAACGGTTTTAAAGACATTTTAGATTAACTTCTATCCTCTTTTTTTCAATCCCCACAAATTTATCTTTGTATTAACTTTCATTGGCGACGGCTTTATCCTTGACGCAAAGCGTTAAGGTTTACATCGCAAGTGGTCCCGCCACAGGCGGGACAATAAGAATTTTTGGGATCTCGATAAATCCCAAAAATTTTTATAGGCAAATTTCGAAGCCCTGCGTGATTTTTTGCGTCAGGCTGCATCGAACCTGAAGCTGTTCAATAAAACCCTTTTAGTTTCTTACAGTTCTGAATTCAAAACGTTCGCCGAAACGCAAGGCGAAGATTTGGGGTCGAGATATTCTAAATCCCGAACCTTTTTTAAAAATAAATATTCATAATAATATGTACAGCGTCTGGGGACGCAGACTTG